>JAUXSZ010000194.1 GCA_030679635.1 Sulfuricurvum sp.
GACAAAAGGTGTACTAGGCACTTTTGACCGACTACCATTCATAAGGAGTAACCGATGAATATCCCAACCCACAGAGCACCCACCCATCCGGGCGAAATGCTACTCACTGAATTTTTAGAACCGATGGGGATTTCCCAAAAAACATTGGCAGATGCGATCCATGTCCCTTATCAGCGTGTCAATGAGATTATCAATCAGAAACGGGGGATTACCCCGGCAACGGCATTGCGTTTGGCTAAATATTTCAGCATGTCGGCAGATTTTTGGCTCAATCTCCAAATACGGTGGGATTTGTACCGCTCGATGCAAGCCGAAGCCGAAGAGATAAAAACGATACAGCCCTTGGCATCGTAAACAGAGGAAGAATAATGGAACAATTTTTAGAAAAAGCCAAATCGGCGAGCCGTATCATAGCAACCATGAGCGGAAGCGAACGTAACCGCATTTTGCGCCAGATGGCAGAAGCGCTGCGCGTCAATACGATGAACATTATAGAAGCGAATGCCATTGATATGAAACGTGCCGAGGAAGAGAACCTTGCAACTTCCCTCAAAGAGCGTTTATTACTGGATGAAAAGCGTATTGATGCGATGGCTGTAGCAATCGAAGAGATTGCCGCGCTCAAAGATCCCATAGGGCGCGTACTCGATGGGTGGGTGACCGAAGCAGGGCTCAAAATCGAAAAAGTGAGCATCCCTATCGGTGTGATCGGAATCATCTACGAATCACGCCCGAACGTTACCTCGGATACGGCGGCGTTATGTTTTAAAAGCTCCAACGGGTGTGTCCTCAAAGGGGGGAAAGAGGCAGAGGCTTCCAATGCGGTTATCGCCGAGGTGTTGCAATCGGTATTGGTACGCAATAACCTTCCAAAAGAGATGATCGCGCTGCTGCCGGATTCCTCGCGTGAGGGGGTGGCGAAGCTGATCAAGATGGATCGCTACGTCGATCTGATCGTCCCTCGCGGCGGTGAGGGGTTGATACGCTATGTGAGCCAAAATGCGAGTGTCCCCGTTGTCAAACATGACAAAGGTTTATGCCACACCTACATCGATAAAGATGCGAATATTGAGAATGCGATAGCCATCGCGCTCAATGCAAAAGTGCAGCGTCCTGGTGTGTGCAACGCGATGGAAACATTGCTGGTGGACAAAGCCATTGCCCAAAGCGTATTGCCATTGCTCAAAGAGGTATTTGATCGTGCCCATACCCAGCTCAAAGGGTGTGCCCTTACACGGGAGGTGATACCTGTCGCAGCCGCAAGCGAGGAAGATTTTGACACGGAATATCTGGCAAATATCCTGAATATTCGAGTCGTCAGCGGAGTAGAAGGGGCAATCGACCATATCGTGAGACACAGCTCAGGACATTCGGAAGCGATTATCACGGAAAATATTAGCGCAGCGGAGCGTTTTATGGATGCCATCGACTCCGCGGCGGTTTATGTGAATGCCTCTACGCGCTTTACGGACGGCGGAGCATTCGGATTCGGCGCCGAAGTGGGGATCAGTACCAACAAGCTTCATGCCCGCGGACCTATGGGCGTCGAGGGCCTCACAACGTACAAATACAAAATCTACGGAAAAGGGCAAATTCGTTGAGCCTTGAAGTTCTTACTGTTTGTGGAGTACGTTTCGGGTATTCCAAAGAGATGGTACTGTTTGATGAATTCAGCCTGAGCGTATCTCAAGGCCAAATAAAAGCGATTGTCGGACCAAGCGGTGTCGGTAAGTCAACATTGTTTGAGCTTATAATGGGACATTTGAAGCCTCAAAAAGGGACGATTGCCGCGGCGAATTTTTCTCAAGTTTTTCAAGACCCCTACAGTTCATTCCATCCAAGCTACACGATACGTGAACAGATTTTTGAAGTGGCGGTGATGAGAAATTATCACCCACTGATGGAGAAAATGGGATTGAGAGAGGAACAGTTAGATGCTTTACCGCATAAACTCTCAGGCGGCCAGCTGCAGCGGTGTTCGATTTTGCGTGCTTTGTTAATGAAACCGAAACTTCTTTTACTCGATGAGCCGACTTCGGCACTGGACAATCTCAATCAGCTCGACATTATGAAGCTCATTGTGGACCATTTAGAGGGGATGGGGGTATTGCTTATTACGCATGATGCAAATTTGGCACAGTGGTGTGCAGATGAAACGATACGGTTAGGATAACAGCCACATTCGAGATAAGTAATACCCGGTTGCCGCCATAATAACCGTGCCGAATGTGTTCAGCGCCATATTGGTACATGCCATAAGCAGATGCCCCCCGCTGAGCAAAAAGAAGGTCTCCATGGCAAACGTCGAATAGGTTGTCAGTCCCCCTAAAAATCCGGTGGTGAGAAACGATTTGGCGTGGAGACTAAAGAAGGTTGTATAGCTGAAATAGGCAAAAAGTACCCCTATGATGAAGCTTCCGATCAAATTTACCGAGAGGGTACCCAAAGGGAGAGCATGGGGAAAATGGTGATTGACCACACCGTTTAGATAGGCTCGCAACACCGCTCCGATAAATGCGCCGCTACCGATTGCGAGGATGGTTTGAAAGCTCATCATCATATACCTTTTGCATTTTGTTTTGGGTAGTTTTAAGCCAATCAGGATCACTTTTATCGGCTACAAAGGAGTCTAAGTAGATTGCAGTGACCGTACCGGATCGAAATTTTTTGCCCTTATTACTGAAATAGGAGGCGGTAGCGATTAACACTACGGGCTGCACTTTGAGTGCATATTTATCGGCAACCAATTTTGCTCCCGCTTTGAACGGCTTCATAATGCCCGTTTCTGTCCGTGTTCCTTCTGGAAAAATACTGATAATACGTCCCTCATCGAGGCATCTTTTAGCCTCTTTGATCAGCTTTATGAGAGAAGTTTTACTTTCACGTTGAAGGGCGATATCTTTTGGGAGTCGCAAAACAAGTCCGAAAAAAGGGATATCAAAGAGCTCTTTTTTAGCTACCCAGGCTATGTTTTTGGATGTAATTGTTTCGATGATGCCAATGTCAATTTCGCTTTGATGGTTGACCAGAAACATTTGAGCTTCGGGATCAAGATGACCCTTGACCTGAATGCGGATAAAAACAACAAGGCGGATAAACCATGCCCCCAGTTTAACGGAGTACGGTTGTGGAAGGAGATAAAAGGTTGCAATCATCAGGGTCATACCCATGAAGATCATAATAGTGGCATAGAGCCATTTAATTCGAGCAAAGATCACGTTTGTTAACCCATCCGACTTTTTTATTATCCAGACGAATTTTAGTGAAGTCTCCAACTTGGTTTTCGGCTTCGAGATTCTCTTCTTCAAGGGTTATCTCAAAAATCGTTCCATTTTTAATAGGAAGAAGGTAAAGTGGGGACCCTTTTTTAACACAGACACTGGAATTAGGTAGTAACGTAAAAACAACAAAAAATAAAGGGAGCACAGAAGCTGCAAGATACCACGGTTTTCGTCTCCAGTAATAGAGGGCGATAAAAATGACACCCAATATGGCTGCAGCTCCTACTTTGAGTTCAGTATGTCGTGCATCTGTCGGGGAGAGATCACTTTGTGTGGATACCGTATCGTCATCTACGATTATTGGGATAGAAATCGATTCATAACGGTTCTTTTTAAGATTGAAGATGGTAAATTCGAGGCTTTGTTGAGTATTAGGAATAATGACATAATAGGTAACCTGAGATTCTTCAACGTTTGGAAGTTTGGATTCAAACCCTTGTTTAATGGCGTTGGGAAGTGAAAAAGTACCAATATTACAACGCTGTGCTTTTGCGGTAAAGACCACGATGTTGCTTTCTTGATTGTATGCTGTTGTTTTGTAATCAATAATTTTAAAAGAATCGGCCAAAACATTGGCAAAAGTGGCCGGTGGGGTAAGGGTGGATGCCATGAGCGATGTTCCGATCACGGCATTCGAATTGGCTCCGGTAGAGGTAACGGTTGCCGTAATATCAGGTAAACGAACGCTGTTTGATTGGACTAAAAAATAGAAGGTATCGTAAACTCCGTCTGTCTTGACGACTCGGCGTGGAGTTGGACTAAATATACGGATTCCTTCTTCGCTTTGAAGGGTGTATTCGATATTTCCTGAAGCTATCTCTACCGGGGTTAGCTTGATGGTCAGAGGGAAAATTTCGCCGATATAGAGATGAGAGGGAACGTTTGAGTGTTCTAATGTTACCCCCTCCCCATTTTGTGCAGCGTTTGTGAACAGGGCATCAATCCCGGTATCTGTTTCATTCGCAGGGACTTGGGACTGCTCTGCTGTCTGAGGGGCGGCTGCAGCAGTATCCCCCTCTGTAAGGACGGAAGGTTCGCAAATCGCTGTTTGTACTAGTAGCAATAAAAGGGAAAGTATCTTTTTCAAACGGACAAAAAGCCCTCAAGCATACGACGTCCATCATTGGATCCCAATAGAGATTCCATCGCCCGTTCCGGGTGAGGCATCAAACCAAAAACATTCTTGGAGACGTTACAAATACCGGCAATACTGTCGACTGAACCGTTAGGGTTGCTGATATTTCCATTCTCATCGGAGTACTGTAAAAGGATCTGCCCATTGGCATAAAGTGATTTGAGCTCTTCTGGAGCAATGAAAAAATTCCCATCATGATGAGCAATAGGGATGTTAAGAATCTCATTTACGCTACATTGGGTTAAAAAAGTGTTATTATTGTCGACAACTTTTAGATGGTGATAGCGTGAGATGAAATGAAGTCCAGTATTGCGCTTGAGGGCTCCTGGGAGCAAGCCGCATTCGGTTAGAACTTGAAAACCGTTACAAATACCGAGCACCTTCCCACCGTTGTCGGCATATGCTTTTACGGCTTTCATAATAGGGCTCATTTTGGCGATCGCACCGCTTCGAAGATAGTCTCCATAGCTAAAGCCTCCCGGGACAACAAGGAGGTCCATACCTTCTGGAAGGGTATCCTCTTTGTGCCAAAGGATCTGTGTCTCACACCCCAGTGCTGTGAATGCATTCTGTGTGTCGTATTCACAGTTGGTACCCGGAAATTGGACGATACCTACTTTAACCTTTGTTTTCATGCCTGGATCTCAATTTCATAATCTTCAATGACCGTATTGGCTAAAAGATCTTCACACATCTGAGTGACTTTTTCTTTTGCAGATACGGCATCACTTTCGTTCATCTCAATAATAATTTGTTTACCGACGCGAACATCGCTAACGGTTCCAAATCCATGACCGCTAAGGGCATGCTGAACGGCTTTCCCTTGGGAGTCGAGGACTCCATTTTTCAAAAATACGTTAACGATCGCTTTCATGCTTTTCCCTTTGTGCTCGTTGGATATTAGTTTAATATTCGGTTCAAAACTTCTTCGTAGGCGACTTTTAGACCGCCCATTCCTTGACGAAAACGGTCTTTGTCCATCTTTTCGCCCGTAGCTAAATCCCAAAAGCGACAGTTATCGGGACTGATTTCATCGGCAAGAATAATTTTCCCATTGACATCACGGCCAAACTCGAGTTTGAAATCAACCAAATTAAGCCCTTTTGCATGGAAGTAAGGGCGTAAGATGTCATTCACTTGACGTGCCATGGCTCGTAATTGATCCAATTCCGCTTCATTTTTAATGAGTTCAAGAATCATGCAGTGCTGATCGTTGAGTTTCGGATCACCGAGTGCATCATTTTTATAGTCAAATTCAACCAAAGTAAACGGGAGAACCTTCCCATCGGGAATGCCAAGATTTTTGCTGAGACTCCCTGTAGCAACGTTACGTACAATGACTTCGATCATGATGATGTCTACTTTTTTACAAAGCATGTTCGTATCATCCAGCATTGCTACAAAGTGAGATTCAATCCCCTTTTCAGCCAGCATCTGAAACAGTGCGGTTGAAATTTTATTGTTTAGGGCACCTTTGCCGGCTTCTGTGTCTTTTTTGGCACCGTTAAATGCCGTAAGATCGTCTTTAAACTCTGCGATAACCAGCGTTGCATCATCCGTATTGAAAAGGCGTTTTGCCTTTCCTTCGTAAATGAGTTCTCGTTTTTCCATTATTCTTTTCCTTTTACGATGATGAGGGCTTTTA
Organism: Sulfuricurvum sp.; assembly: GCA_030679635.1. Lineage (GTDB taxonomy): Bacteria > Campylobacterota > Campylobacteria > Campylobacterales > Sulfurimonadaceae > Sulfuricurvum. Next base: position 6,062 of record JAUXSZ010000194.1, read on the forward strand.
TGATCCCAACACCTTCTTTGAGTTGAATGTCTTTGGTGAGTTGTTCTTTCGTGATAATGGTTTTATTGGTTGCATTGGCTTCCGTGACATCAATCATCCCCTCGATTTTTTCGAGTTCACCTTGCAGATGTTTTTTGAGATCGGCTTCTTTGATATTAAAATTATTTTCATGTTTTTTGATTTCACCTGCGTCAACCTCTACGTCTGGGACAACGCCGACGGCTTGAATGGTACGTCCACTAGGGAGATAATAGCGGGCGATGGTGAGCTTGATTGCTTCAACGTCAGTGATAGGCATAACCACCTGTACACTTCCCTTGCCAAATGTGGTAGCACCTACAATAACAGCACGTTTGAGGTCTTGCATTGCGCCGCTGACAATTTCAGAGGCGCTCGCACTTCCTTCATTGATCAATACAATCATCGGAAGACGGCAAACGGTTCCTTTTTTGGTCGCGCTGTAGCTCACATCATCGCTCTTGTTGCGCCCTTTTTGGGATACGATAACGCCCTCGTCCACAAATAAGTCTGTGAGTTCTACTGCTTGATCGAGTAATCCACCCGGATTATTGCGGAGATCCAGAATGACACCCTTACTTTTTGCAGCATGTTTTTTCAGCGCTGCTTTGACGTCCGTGGCGACCTTTTTATCAAAACTGGTAACGCGAATATAGAGAATGTTATCATCTATGGTACGGGTATATACCGATTCTACGGTGATAATGTCACGTATAATGTGAAATTTCAGCGGCTCGGCAGCCCCTTTGCGAATAACTGTCAGATCAATGGGTGTTTTTGGAGTACCGCGCATGAGACTTATGGCATCATCAATGTTCATGCTGAGCGTTGGTTTGTCATTAATTTTCAGGATGATGTCTCCCGCTTTAATGCCGGCTTTGTCTGCAGGTGTCCCTTCAATCGGAGCAATAACGGTTAATACATTGTCGCGCATTCCGACTGTTATTCCAAGACCGCCGAATTCTCCATCGGTTTGGCTTTTGAGGGAATCGAAGCTTTTCTTATCAAGGAAACTAGAGTGTGCGTCAAGATTGGACAGCAATCCTTGCAGCGATTTGTCGATGAGCTGGTCTATGCCAAGTCCATCCACGTTGTATTGCTCAACAATACTGAGAACTTTGGTAAACTTTGCCAATGACTGAAGTCGCGAAGCTTCGGAGGGTTGGGCAACGGGATCGCTCTTGGCGATAAGAGAGGTAGAAAGAGCAAAGCTAATGGTTATCGCACTGATAAAGCCAACAACCATCATTTTTTTATTTTTCATCGTTCACCAACCCTTTTAGGTCCATATAATTAGATGGAGAATTATAGTTAAAACTCTATTAATAATCAACTAAGATACAGTAATCGTTACGTCACCGATTTGGATCTTGTCCCCTTTGATGATTTTAGCCCGCTTACGGGTTTCAATGACTCCATTACGTATGACTAGACCGTCTTCAATGAGCATTTTGGCCTGACCTCCGGTGTCTACGAGATCGAGAAACTTTATTAATTTGTGGAGTTCTATAAACTCGCTGGTTAGGGTATAGGTCATTATTATTCCATTATTAGGGTAAAAAAAGTAATTCTGGAGGATGTTTTGCCTTATAAAGGCAAATTTCATTAGTCCAAGCGACTAGCGGAGCCAAGGGAATGAGTTCCCTTGACATTCAAATAAAATAGCTTACCAGTTTGATTCGCGTGGAGCACGTGGAGCACGTGGACGTGCTTCGTTTACGCGAAGTGTACGTCCGCCAAAATCGCTATTTTCAAGAGCAGTGATCGCCTTGTTAGCTTCTTCTTGGTTGACCATTTCAACAAAGCCGAAACCTCTAAAACGTCCTGTCTCTTTATCGTTAACGAATTTAACTGAACTGACTTCACCGTATTCTCCGAAAAGATCTTTAAGATCGTTTTCGTCTTTGCCGTAGGGAATATTCCCAACATATATTTGTGTCACATTGCACTCCGTGAAAAAATCGAACTATAACCAGCATAATCCTGTGGCTAATTTTATCGGTTGGAATCTTATGGCAATGTTAAAAAATATGCTTTTAGCATTAAACAACAAAAAAAATTATCGACTTCCTTCTAAATAGAGT
>JAUXSZ010000207.1 GCA_030679635.1 Sulfuricurvum sp.
AAACAAACTCTCATGCGGTTTGGATTCGATCCCGAAACTCTCTTGTAGCTTTTGCAACAGCTCTTCTTGTTCATTTGTCAGTTTTGAGGGATAGGTGAGGGTGACTTGTGCGATCAAATCACCTTTACCGCGACCGTGAACATCGGCGACTCCTTCGTTGCGGAAGCGGTATTGCTGTTTGTCTTTGGTTCCTCTTTCGAGCTCTAAGAGTACGTCGCCTGTCAATGAGGGGATGGTGATATTTTCACCCAAAACGGCTTGGGTGAAAAAGACGGGGACTTGCAAATAGATGTCATTGCCGTTACGGATAAAGTGGCTGTCCTCTTCTACTTCAAAAGTAACGTATAAATCACCTGCTACACCGCTTTTCCCGGTATTTCCACGTCCAGAAACACGTAATCGATTCCCCGTATCGATGCCGGCTGGCACTTTAACCGTGACACTCTCTTTGGTTTCGGTATAGCTTTTTCCTTTACAGTCCGAACATTTAGCAGCTGCCATTGTCCCCTCGCCATGACACGCAGGACAGGTTTGAGAGAACGTCATGAAGCCCTGACGCATGTACACTTGTCCTTTACCACCACATTGGCTGCATGAAGTTACTTTTCCCTCTTTTGCTCCGGTCCCTTTACAGCTCTTACACGATTTTTTACTGGTGAACGTCACCTCTTTTTCGCATCCGAAAACGGCTTCTTTGAAGCTGATGCGCATCTCTACACCCATATCGAGTTGGAATTTATCGGTTGGTTCACGCGATTGTCGACGTCCGCCTCCGGAAAATCCGTTAAACATCTCCTCAAATACACTGCCCAAGTCATCAAAACCGCCTCGGCTTCGTGCCCCTCCACCGCTTGAAAGCCCCTCTTTGCCATAGCGATCATACAGTGCACGCTGATTCTCATCGCTGAGGACTTGATACGCTTCATTGCAGAGTTTAAACTTATGCTCTGATGTTGGATCACCGGGATTACGGTCAGGATGATAGAGCTTCGCCATTTTACGGTACGCTTTTTTTATTTCGTCTCCGTTGGCATTTTTAGTAACCTCTAAAATCTCATAAAAACTTAATGATTCCACGTGCTGCTCCATAAATAGGTTCAATTTTTGGAATTATACCATAGGCATAGGAGTGTTACAGAATTTGAGTCATGATGACTAAACGTAGTAAGGATTTTTTTCGCTACAATACCCGCATGAAACGTTCACTCGAAAAATTTAACCGACTGGTTGACGCACTGCAACAGCTTCCTACGATAGGACAAAAATCGGCGACGCGTTTGGCATACCATATGGTTATGAATGACAGCTTTGGAGGACTCAAGCTCGCGCATGCTATTGAAAATGCGATCACGAGCCTCAAAAAGTGCCGCTCTTGCGGCGGCATCAGCGAAGATGAGCTTTGTGCCATTTGCAGTGACGAACGACGCAATCATGAGCTTTTGTGCATTGTCGAAAACGCCAAAGATATTTTAACGTTTGAAGAAAACGGTCTTTTTGACGGACGCTATTTTGTCCTAGAGTCGCTTGAACACCTGAATACAGCTCATTTACGGGATGTTGTGAAGAGTGGGATAAAAGAGGTGATATTTGCGCTGACCCCCTCCATCGCCAATCACGGAGTCATTCTCTATATTGAAGACAAACTCAACGGATGCGATGTCCGCTTTACCCGTATCGCACAGGGAGTTCCTACTGGGGTGAGTTTGGAAAATGTCGATATTCTGTCTCTTACAAAAGCGATGGAAGATCGAGTGAGTATTTAACGTTTTACTCTTTATGGAGCCATGGGAAACGTAAGCGTTTCGCTTCTACCCCGTGAATGACAAAATAAAGCTCATAATAATGGTTTACCATGGTCGTAAATCGCTCCAAGCTTGTTTTGGTGGAAGCTAATAAAATGTGGTCATGTCGCTGAAATACTGTATCCTCATTCGGAAGAAGGATAAATTGGCCATTCTCTCGCTGTATTCCCAAAATGACAATTTCTAAATCCTTTCCGTCTTTGTAGGGATTGTTTAGCAGCTGTCCGATCGTAATCTGATGATCGTGACAAAGTTCATAGAGGGCATGGGTATGGGTATGATTGAGATGTATCTCTATGAGGGCTGGTCTTTTATTGATTCTGTCGGTAATGGACAATAAGGTGCTGGCAACCTGATCATTGGACAAGTTTGCAAGCTCTTTGATAAAAGGGATGGTAAGGGGTCGGTCAATGTAGTTGTAGCCATCAATGGCAGCGACCTGATCGAGAATAAAAATCTTGTCTACCCGCAGATGGGAAAAAAGACTTTTTTCTTCCAGCTCATTTTCACGAACAATGGCAAAAATATTGGGATTGATCCCCCTCGCCGTCGCAATGATAGAGAGATTGATGGCATCGTCATTGGTCCCCGCTATGATGCACGAAGCGTTTTCGATCCCCGCTTGGACAAAAAAATCTTTGTCGGAAGCGACTTTTTCATGTATCTCTCTGTTGATATCCAGATAGGTATATTCAATGTTGTTTTTGTCCAATACCCGCTGTAATGTCTTGCCGAAGCGCCCTTTGGAGCAGACAATGTATTTGCCGGTAGGGAGGATATCGCTTTTGCTGACGTGAAGATTTCCCCCCTGTATCCAATGCAGTATATTAAACAAATAGGGGGAACGCAACGCAAAATCGATCCGCTTGGCAATAATGTCAAAAATATCGATAACGTGGTCAACCCCGATATTGAGTAAATTTTCACTCCCGTGGCGTACGCTGGAACGGGAAATGATGTGGAGGCTACCGTTCAATATATGCGCGCGTACGGCAACTTTTAGATTGAGCTGATCGTCATCGAAGAGGGTGACAATAAATTTGCAGTTGGGTGATTGTATTCCTGAGGCTCTTAGAACACTTGTCATCGATGCATCGGCTGTGATGGACGGGATCGTAGGCATGTACAGCTCGATGTCCAGCTGTTCAATTTTTTCTGGACTTTTGTCGATAACGACGATCCGGTATAAATTATCACGATTGAGCTGATCGATAAGGAGTTTACTGGCATTGTTATAGCCGCAAATGATGATAAAATCCTGTCCCAAACGGCTAACTTTGCGTCTAAAGGTATTCATTTTTATTGCATTGACATACGTTTTGTCTTGAAACAGTGCAATCAGTGAACCCAATGCATAAAACCATGCAGGCACTGTCGTATAGATGGTGATTAAGACAACAATACGTTGTGGGTAGCTGAATGCATACGGAATTTCGCCGAATCCAATCGTGGTTGCGGTATAGCCAACAACATACATGGCGTCAAAGATAGTAAGATGTGCAGGATTGCCTTGGGCATCAATACCGGGGACAAGGGTGAGAAGGAGGACGGGAATAGCATGGGCAAGATTAAGAACGATGAGGGGAGCCCTCATTTTTCGTAAAAAAAGCCAGATAGACGATTCGTTATTCATAAAGGTAAGGAGGTTAACGTTTGAGCAAAAGTGTTTCGCCGACAAACAAGGTGACGGAGATGATATTCGCGATCAATGCACCTCCTGATAATGAGACAACGGTCGTAAACAGTTCAGGCGTCATGACGCTGGTCATATTGACGACACCCCAAAATACTGCAGCGGCGATTAGCTGAAGATCAGCGACAAAACTGGTTGCAAGAAGGACGGAGCCCGTTTGCGTTTTATCCCCTAGCTTCATAATCGTGGCAATGAGGTTGATCACAATGGCGGCGTACAATTCATAGACACTGTGAAAAGCAATAACATCAATATCGCCGTAAAAAAATCCGAAATTGATCGTTAGAGCCAAGATGATAAAAAAACCGGAGATAACTTTTTCAGAATTCATAGAGAAACCTCTGCTTTAAAATTAAAATATTGTACTTGAATTATGCTGAAAAGGAGAGGGCCTCTCTCCTATCAGTTAAGAAGCAGGTTTCGTTGCTGTTTTTGTAGAGGTTGAATTACTTAAACGCAGCAGTCCAGCACCGGTGTAGACGTTGCGAGGATTCCATAAAATCCATCCGCAGCTTCCGAAATCTTCGCTCGCACGAATCTGATCACGAATCTCTTTTTCACCGTAGACACGGCGATCAAATGCGTAATCTTTGAAAGCTTGCAGCCAAGGACGGTAGCACAAAGAGGAGTTAGCAGATTTTGTGAGCGCTTTGTCGAGAGAATGTTTCACGACTTCATAGTTTGCCTTGACCGGATCCGGGTATCCTGGAATCCCCGCATTGAATCCGCTAGGGTAAAGCATCGGTGAGAGGTAATCGACATACGGTGCGAGAGCATCGACGCGTTGACCTATTTCGATATCGGCATCATGCCATCCGACGTATCCGAAGATATCGGCAGAGATAAAGACATTGTAGGGAGTTAAGCGCTTTCGTGCCGCTTCCAAAAATCCTGAAATTGCTTTGACGCGGTTGGCTTGGGTATTCTCAACCGAGAACATAATCCCTTTGCGATCAGGAAAGCGGACGTAGTCAAATTGGATTTCATCAAACCCTGCCGCTGCTGTCTCTGCCGCAATGTCAATAATGTATTGATGGGCCTCTTTACGTGACGCATCGATCCAGTAAAGCCCCTCTTTGTCTTTGAAGAGAGTACCATCGCTTTTTTTAACCCCCCATGCAGGGTAGGCCGTGATGAGAGGAGTGTCTTTAAAAGAGACGATACGGGCAATAGTATAAATGCCCTCTTTATGTAGATCGGCCACAAATTTTTTGAGGTCTTTGAACAAAATTAAATCTTGTGCACCGATTTTATTGGCGATGGGATTGGAGGTTTTAAACGCGACTTGACCACGATCCATTTTTATGTCGATGACCAGAGCATTAATCTCTGTTGATCGGATCAATCGTTTGGCATTCCCCATGATTTTACTGCTGGTAGCGCCAAAGCTTGATAAATAGAGTGCTTTGGGGATAAAACGGTTTAAGTACATTTTACCGCCGGTTGAGTAAAACTTACGATCATACCCTATGGCGCGTACGCCAATGGTAGGAGCGGAAGGGATCGAAAAGGTGCCGTTGATGTCGGTACGGTATTCTTTGTTTCCCGCAATAATAATGGCATTTTGAATAGGTTTTGAACTCGCTTTATCGTAAACGGTTCCGTTGATCATGGTGCCCCACGTGAGGGTGATGTATGCTGCTAAAATAGCTAATGCCTTCAATGCTTTTCCCTTGGATAGTTTCAGTCGCGTAATCGTAGCGAAAAATGAGCCATTCTAAGCATAAAAATGGTAAAATATATATTAATATAAAGAAAAAGAGAAAATAATGCCTTTTACGCAACTAAACCAACAGCTTCGCACTAATTTGCAAACTTTAGAGCATACTACTCCTACCCCTATTCAGGTGAAGGCGATTCCCCTGATTTTACGCGGCCGGGACATTATGGGTGCCGCACAAACAGGGACAGGAAAAACAGCGGCATACACATTGCCGATTTTACAAATGATGTCCGGCGCTGCGCCAGGTGAATTGGCGAGAGTGCGCGCATTGGTTCTCGTTCCGACACGTGAGCTCTCAGCACAAATCACTCAAGCGATCCGCTCTTACGCATTGGGAACGGATTTAAGAATCCTTAACATTGCGGGGGGGATGAATATGTCCAAACAAACCGCATCCCTAGAAAAAGGGGTGGATATTATCATTGCCACTCCGGGTCGATTGATTGAGCTTAACAAGCAGGGGTTTATTCCTCTCTCCAAAATACAGTTTTTAGTTTTGGATGAGGCCGACACGATTTTGGATATGGGGTTCATCCGAGAGGTAGAGCAGATCATCGATCTGTTGCCGATCAAACGACAAACCATCCTCTTTTCGGCGACGATGACCCCTTCCGTAAAGCGACTCAGTGAAAAAATACTCAACAAACCTCTTCTCGTAGAGATTGACAATCTCTCCCCTGCGGATGCGACCATTCGTCAGATTGTCCATCCGGTAGAGT
>JAUXSZ010000211.1 GCA_030679635.1 Sulfuricurvum sp.
AACCCGATCGTCACAATCCTCTTAACATCGCTCCAGTGAAAGATGGGGATGACCCGTATCTTTTTACCCCGATAAAACAACCACCCATAGGCCAACAAACTAAATCCATACGCGCACAGAGTCGCATACGCCGCACCCGCAATCCCCATCGCTTCAAAGCCGCCATGACCAAAAATAAACAAATAATTCAAACAAGCATGCAAAGCGGCAGAAAAAATCTTGATGTAAAGAGAGCTTTTGGTATCGCCCGCAGCACTCAGCACACTAAAAGCCAACGTATCCATAAAAATCAAAATCATCCCCAGGGACAAAATACCAAAATAGGTACTTCCCAATTGGACAACTTGAGCATCGGAACCCATCAAACGAAAAAAACTTTCTGAACCGTAATATCCGATTGCCATAATAATAAGGGAGAGTACCAACGCCATGAGCCCTGCGACGTAGGCGACACTTCCGGCACGCGCACGTCGGCCGCTTCCGATGTAGCGCGCTATCACGGCACTGCCACCCACCACATAAAGCCCCATAAGAGTCTGAATAAGCATCATAAACTGCATACTCAACCCCACCGCCGCCAATGCGGCAATCCCCAATGTTCCCACCATCAACATATCAATAAGCAGCTGCACAATGTCCAGAAGTTGTTTGAGTGCGGCCGGAATGGCCAACGAAATAACGCGGCGTTTAAGGGTGAGGGAATTCAAGACTGCACGAGAGACGCGATCTCACTCATCGCACCAAAAAGCTCTTCTTTCGTAACAAAGCGTATCTCCACACGATTGACCGGAACTTCACCTACGTGATCAAAATCGCAGATAAGAACATACGCTTCAAGCGTAATCTGCTCTTTTTTCATCTCCGCCCATTCCAGCGATACCGATGCACTCTCGCCACCTGCACTGATCAGCGCTGCGGGGTACAAACGTGTCACAAGGGATAAATCAATTTCCCCACCATCATAAACGTATAGTTTTTGAGTCATAATCCAATCTCCTGTAGTTCATAATGTTGACGCAACCATCGATAATAAAGAGCAGCGATGAAAAACGCACCTCCAAGCACCAAGGTAATCGCCTCTAGCGTCCATCCAAAATTGACTAAAAATCCGATCATAAGAGAGACCAATCCCCCTACTGTTAAAAAAATCATATCATTGTAAGCGACCACTCGTCCGTAATACTCAGAATGGGTGTGTTTTTGCAACAGCGTATACGTATACGACCACAACGTCGTGGTCATGAAGCCCACCAGTACCGATGCCGCCAGTGAAGCATAAAAATTACTCATGGCCCACGCCCACAATCCAATTGCAAACGCTTCTGCCAATAATAAAAATTCCAATCGTTTAATTGTCATCCATTCGCCTAAAAACAAAGGGCCAATTGCCAGTCCCACTGCACGTGCGGCATGTACCAATCCGATCCCCAGCGAAATAGCGATCACATTGGCATAATACTTTTGCGCGCTCAACACCACAAGGGCATCAAAAGCAGTAAATGCGACCACCGAATGCAGCAGCATCAAATGCCAAACAATCCGTTCTTTTTTTATGTAGCGTAAAGCATCCCCCATCATTGTCAAAAAACGCTCTGATGGTTTAATGCTCTCAAGCTCGAAATGCAAATTTATCTGCAGTCCCAGCACGATCAAAAACAAAGCAGCATCCAATAAAAAAGCATAGGTCACCCCAACGGTATAGACCACAATCCCACTCAGTGCCATTCCAAGCGTATACGACAACGACCATATAATGGAGTGAATTTCATTTGCGCTCTGAAGCGATTTTCCGCTCAAGATTCGGGGTAAAAGCGACATTTCAACAGTGAATTGAAAACTGGCCGCTGCCATTCTGACAAATACCAAACCATACAATAACGGCAATTTCGATACCTCATCAATACTTACCAGCATCAGAGTACAACTGATTTCTATCATGGTCAACAAAATCATCAGTTTTTTAGGAGAAAATCGGTCAATAATCACACCGCTCAAAGGTGCTTGCAACACCCCGGCAAAAAAATGCAATGCAGCCACAAAAGCAATAATTGAAGCGTCCACGTTTAACGTGATCAATAAAGTGTAAATCGCCACATTGCTAAACCACGCTCCAAAATACGCAACAAGCTGTATAAAAGAGAGTTTGGCAAGCAGAGGCTCGGTGCGTAAAAGGTTCCAGTATCGTTTCATAAATGGAAGCGTAGCATAGTAAAATCGATTCGGGATTAAAGTTTTCATTTTACATGTCGATTTAGTCTTATTAAGGAATACGTTTTAGAAGATGTAAGGAGAGTTATTATGGAAATTCTACAAACGACTGCAAAAATGCAGCAAGCCCAAATGGGAACATCAAAAGCAGCAGAAGCACCAACGCCTCAGAGTGTTCAACAGTTGCAAAAAGTACAAATCAGTGAAGAGAAAGTATCTGAGGCTAATACCGAAACCAAAACGACCAAAGTAAGTTCCCAAAAAGAGATGGATGCACTTATTGAACAGCTCAACCGTTCACTCGATCCGTTTAACACTTCTCTACGTTTTGGATTTGATAATTCATCAGAGGATTTTTACGTCTCCGTCATTGATACGCAACATAATGAGGTTCTTAGGCGCTTTCCGGTTGAGCAAGCAGCACAATTGTTGCCAAAGATGAAAGAAGTGGTCGGAATACTGATCGATCAAAAAGGGTGATTTTAACCTCTTAGCGCTACATTGAAGATTTTAAACGTTCATTCGACACTCTATTAACAAGGATATTTTATGCATAACAATCTTGCTTATAACACCTATGCCCAGAATAATATTGGGGTAGAATCCCCAGAGAAACTCATTCAAATGATGTATGAGGGTGTATTGCGTTTTAATATGCAAGCAAAGCGCTCCATAAATGACGCAGATATTGAGAAGCGAACCTACTGGATTAATCGTTCAAATGCCGTTATCAGTGAACTGATCAATATTCTCGATTACACTCAAGGTAATGTAGCTCATTATCTCGCGGGATTGTATCAACATCAATTAATTCTCCTTTTGGAAGCAAATATTCATAATAATTATTCAAAACTTGATGAAGTCAGTCAAGTAATGAAAGGGCTTCTTGAAGCGTGGAGAGAGAGTGCCAATGTGGCTAACCGATTTTAAAAAAGCAATTATTCTCAAAGAATTTGAAACTCTGAATCATCTTATCAAGGAGATGCCTCCTCTGAATTCTCTTCCAGAGATGGAAGAAGCTGTATATTTGTTGCATCACGTCAAAAGCCTTCTTGAAAGCGAACAGTCAGCAACACTCACCTCACTTCAACAGCTCAAAAATACGATAGATTATCTAAAAGCAACCGAAAGGACCCCATTATCTTCAATCAATCTCAAACTTTAACGCCAACCTCATCTATTTTTTGCTAAAATCACCACTATTTATTCCATGATAAATGAAAAATATATTCATGAGTGTTCAAAGGATGGTTTTATGAAAAAAGAGGTCAAAAAAGTCGTACTAGCCTATTCAGGCGGTCTTGATACCAGCGTTATCCTCAAATGGCTTCAGGATGAATACAAATGTGAAGTCGTAACGTTCACAGCCGATATCGGTCAGGGTGAAGAGGTAGAACCGGCACGTGCGAAAGCCATCAGCCTTGGAATCAAGCCTGAGAATATCTACATCGAAGACCTCCGCGAAGAATTTGTCCGTGATTACGTTTTCCCTATGTTTCGTGCTAATGCCATCTATGAGGGTGAATACCTTTTAGGGACCTCCATTGCACGTCCGTTGATCGCCAAACGTCAAGCAGAAATTGCCCGTATCACCGGGGCAGATGCCGTTAGCCACGGTGCAACCGGAAAAGGGAATGACCAAGTTCGTTTTGAGATGGGATACCTAGGACAAGACAGTACTCTCACTATTATCGCTCCATGGCGGGAATGGGAACTAAATTCGAGAGAAAAACTCCTTGCCTACGCCGCAGAACATGGCATTAAAATCGAAATGAGCGGGACAAAATCTCCCTACTCTATGGACGCGAATCTACTGCATATCTCTTATGAGGGCGGGATTCT
>JAUXSZ010000223.1 GCA_030679635.1 Sulfuricurvum sp.
GGTAACGCCATTGAGCGTTCGCGGTTTGCGGCATCGCATGCGTGGAGCGCCGCTTTGATCTGAAGAGGATCTTGACAGGTCTCGAGCAAGAAGACATCAGCTCCCCCATCGATGAGGCCGAGGGCGCATTCGGTATACCCCTGTAACATCTCATCGTAGTGGATGTGTCCAAGTGAGGGGAGTTTGGTCCCCGGACCAATAGAGCCTAAAACGTATCGAGGGTGCTGCGCGGTGGAAAATTTGTTGCATTCATTCTTACAAACTTCAGCACCTGCACGGGAGAGTTCGTATGCCCGCTCACCGATCCCGTAATCTTCCAAAACCCAGCGGAAAGCACCGAACGTATTGGTGGTGATAAAATCGGCGCCGGCCGTGAGATAGGCATGAAAAATGGAACTCATCACTTCAGGACAAGTAACATTCAGGAGTTCATTACACCCCTCCATTCCTTCCCAGGCAGCCTCCGGAATCTGGCTATGTCGCTCCTGAAGTTGCGTTCCCATCGCACCATCGATGATGAGAGGGCGCGTTTTGATCGTTTCAAGGAGTTGTTGTTTGAGCGACATTGAAAAACCTTTTGTGCATTATGAATAAAAGGCGATTTTATCCTAGAATAACCTAAAGGGGTATAAGGGTGTAAATATAATTGTTTTGCTACACTCTATCTCATGAAAAAATTGCTTTTATCTTGGATATTTTTTGTTCAATGGCTGTGGTCGCAAGAGGTAATAGTACTGCGCGATAAAAGTGAGGTTGACTTTTGGCTATTGGCAGCGGTTGTTGCGGTTGTTGTTGTAGTTGGATTGACCTATAAGTATAGACGGTTGGATATGCTGGTCCGTCTGCGTACGGAGGAACTGGAAAAATTCAATCAGCATCTTCAAGAGGAAATTGATAAAGCGGTTGAAAAAAATCGTACGCAAGAGAAACTTTTAATGCAGCAAGCCAAAATGGCGGAGATAGGATCGATGGTAGAATCGATCGCTCACCAATGGCGTCAACCGCTCAATATCTTGGGATTATCGATGACCCGTTTGAACATCAATTACAGTTTGGGCAATCATGAAGATGTGAGCAAAGTCATCGAAGTTGTTGAACAGCAGATTGATTATATGTCGCAGACGATTGATGATTTCCGAAATTTTTTTAAACAAGACCAAATCCAAACCACAGTGAACGTTCATCTTCTGATGATGGAAGTGGAAATACTGCTGAGTCCGTTATTGGCAAGCAAAGGGATTGTCGTCGTTCAGAAGGTTGACCCTACGATTCATATTTTGGAATATCGTAACGAGCTCAAGCAGGTGTTGATCAATATTGTGAATAATGCACGTGAAGCGATAGAACACAACAAAAGTAAAGAGCGTCTTATTACGGTCACGTGTACAACTGACAAGCATTATTGCACGATTTCGGTTGAAGATACCGGGGGCGGGGTTGCCAATCATATAGTGGATAAAATTTTTGATCCGTATTTTACGACGAAGTTTGAATCGCAAGGAACGGGTATCGGTCTGTACATGGCAAAAATGATTATTGAAAAACATTGTTTGGGAAAATTGAGTATTTATAACACAGCCAAGGGTGCGTGTTTTGAAATACGGTTAAGTCATTCCGAGTAGTGAAAAAGAAGAGAATAGAGGTTGTTTAGTCAACCATCCATGAAGCGCGTTTAGAGCAGCGTAGTTTTTTACACATTAATTTTTCCAGTGCACTGAATTTAGTACAATCCGTTTGATAACACATTTTTTCTCCTTCTGTTTTAATATGTGTAAGTATAAAGGAAGAGCATTACGCCAAGGTTACGTTGCAAAGATTATCGTGATTGAAGGTCAAAAAGCAATAATTCAAAAACAGTTATTGTGGATAATTTGAAAAGGATGGTGATGCAAAGAAGAGAAAAAGCCTTACTGGGCGGCGGATGTTTTTGGTGTATTGAAGCGGTTTACAATCGTGTTGACGGAGTTCACTCGGCTATCAGCGGATACGCAGGAGGAGCTCGAAAAAATCCGAGTTACGAACAAATATGCACGGGCGCTACGGGTCACGCCGAAGTGGTCGAGATTACCTATGATCCCGATAAGATAACGTATGAAGAAATTTTGGATATTTTTTGGGAAATACATGATCCAACCACACTGAATGCGCAAGGGGCAGATAAAGGGACGCAGTACCGTTCGGTGATCTATTATGCCGATGAGGTGCAAAAGCAAAAAGCCCTGACATCGATCCAATCCGCCCAAATGTATTGGAACGATCCGATTATGACAGAGCTCTCACCTGCTCCTGAATTTTATCCGGCAGAAGCGTATCATCAAAACTATTACAATGAACATCCGACGCAAGGGTATTGTTATGTCGTGATTGCCCCTAAAGTCGAAAAGTTTATGACAAAATTTGGGGATAAAGTTAAGAAGTAAAAAAGAAGAGAGCGCTTCCCGCGTGTGCGGGAAACGAAAGAGTTTTAGCTTAGTGACACAGCTCCAGTTCAATACGGCGGTTTTCAAGACGCCCCTCTTTGGTTGCATTGGTTGCAACAGGAAACTTTTCTCCCTCACCCATGGTAGTTAATCGATCGGCTGCTACGCCTTGCTCAATTAGGGTGGCTTTTACAGCCTCCGCACGTCTTTCTGAGAGTTTTTGGTTGTGCTTTTCAGTACCTGTGCTATCGGTATACCCGATAATATTCACTTTATACGCAGGATTTTCTTTTAGAAATTGTGAGTATCCATTGACTTCTGATGTTCCGGTAGAGTCGATTTTGTTGGAATCGATTGCAAAGTTGACATGAAGCGTTGCTTTAATAGGACATCCGTCCTTATCGACGGTAAAGCACGTCGGAGTATTTGGGCACAGATCGGCATCATCATAGACGCCATCTTTATCACTGTCTACAGGAGCAGCTGCTACAACGACAGGTTCAGCTGCAACAGGTTTTGGTTCAGGTTCTTTTGGTTCAGGTTTTGCGGCTGCTACAACGGGAGCCGCTGCTGGAGCAGCGCGTGTTTCTGTAGCTCCAAACTTAAACGTCAAACCTGCAAGTGCAGCAATATTATGAACTTCACCGTTACTGCCATCAATGCCGCTGTTGTTCATTTTGTACATATACAATCCCTCAATTTTGAGGGCAACGTTCTTGGTGATATCCATTTTAGCCCCAAGAGCTGCATCCAAGAGGAGTCCGTTAAAATCGTTTGGATGCGTATGGGTATACCACTCATACCCAACTCCTCCTTTTACAAATGGAGTAACAGCAGAGATGTTTTCCAACTGATAGACTCCATTGATCATTGTCGTTAAAACACCTGTTGTTTCTGAAGCGCCGGTTACGCGGTCACGTCCATAGAGAACGGAGAGTTCGGGTTTGATGACGCTAGAGAGATTGTTTATTTGGGCTTCAAGACCATATACGGTATGGTTTTCAACACCACCCATTGCTCCACCATTATTGAGATTGGTTTCATTGGAGGTTGAATTCCAAAGATATCCAGCCATCGGACTGACTTCATAGTTGTAATCACTTGCACTTAGTACGACCGTTGCAAGTAATGCAGAAAGGGCGATTTTTTTCATAGGTAAACTCCACATTTGATAAATTTTATATATTTTACCACAATAAAAATAAGTTTTATATAATATTTAAAAACTTTTATAAATATTAGGTTATGCAAAATATTTTTATTCACCAAGTGAATAACTCAATCCTGCCATAAAGAGTAAATTATTATCCCAATCGGAATGGTTG
>JAUXSZ010000242.1 GCA_030679635.1 Sulfuricurvum sp.
AACAATCGCACCCAATTTCGGGGCATCAGGATGAGTTGGGGCAATCGTAAGGATGAGTCTCGCTCTGAGCCGTTTTCCACCAGAAAGCTTCGAAAACAGCTCTGCGGCTTGGGGAAAATCAACTTCAGCTATGAGCTGTTGAATAATGGCTTCTACTCGTTCATACATCGCGTAATTTATTTCTCCGTTAAATAATCCAATACAATCCGACTCTCTTTATCAAACAGCAAGAGATCAAACTGCGCTTTTTTGGCACCCTCATCAAACTTTTTAAAGACTACAATCACGTAAGGGGCGTCTCGCTCACTTTTTAATGCAGGAAGAAGTCGTTTACGAAAACTTTGATTACTGTAGCCTGTAAAGAGAACATGCTGTCCTACAAACCGATCAAAGCTTTCATGTACAATCAGTGCTTTATCGGTATAAAGCGTCCATCTCCAGGAGAGAAGTCTTTCCTGTCCTTCGCTTTTGACCATTATTTTTATTAGCTGATCTTTTTCTACATTAAAGGTTTTCATTTCCCTCCAAGGCACTGCTTGTAAAGAGAGGAACGTCAAACATAGGAAAAGTGCTTTAAACATAATGGCGTTGCTATCCTCCATGAGAAAAGTAAAGGGGGATTATACCATCTGAAATCTTATTCCTTTAGCCCTAATACAACGTATCCAGAATTTTACTTTTATAGAGCATCGTTTCGACCTTCGAATGGATGATACGGTTCTCCTCTTTGAGGGCATCGTGTTCGCGATTCAGCGTTGAAATCTCTCGGCTTTTGAAATAAATTTGCGTCTGGATAAATATTTTTGGAAACACAAAGATTAACACCAAAAATATCCCCACAAAAACATTTCGCAAAAATTGGAGTCCCATAGAATCATCGGGTGAAATGATCTCCTGAGTCGCTTCTAAAATATCGTATTTATCACTCATAAAAACCTATCTATTTATCTCAAAAATTCGTAATTTTGCACTTCGGCTTCGAGAATTTGAACGGAGTTCATCTTCTTGTGCGCTCAAAGGCTTTTTCGTAATCACTTTGCCCATAGCATTCTTATTGCCGCAGGTACATCGCATCGCATCATCGGGACAAATGCAGTTTTTAGACCATTTCGAAAAGCGCTGCTTGACAATCCGATCTTCGAGCGAATGAAACGTAATAATGGCCACACGCAAATGTTTGTGAGGAGCATTTTCAATCGCATCCAGCAAACGGGTTAGTTCGCCCAGTTCATCGTTTACTTCTATGCGAATCGCCTGCATCACCAGCGTTGAGGGATGAATCTTTTTTCCCTTCGGCATCAAATGAAAAATCGCATTAGAAAGCTGTTTTGCCGAACTAAACGGTCGTCCCTGAACAATCGCTTCCGCCACTTTTTTCGCATTGGTCACTTCACCGTATTCGCGCAAAATCTGCTCAAGCGCATTGTGCGAATAGTCATTCACGACTTCACTGGCACACAGCAGCGCATTGGGATCCATCCGCATATCAAGCGTATCGCTCTCGTACGAAAAACCCCGTTCACGCTGGTCAAGCTGAAGGGATGATACCCCTATATCGGCCAAAATTCCGCAAACTTGATCCGGATATTCTCTCAAAAGCACCTCTGCAACACTTGAAAAACGCCCCTGCCGAATCTCTACGCGATCCCCATAGGGAGCCAACCGTTCTGTAGAAAACGCAATGGCCGTAGGGTCTTGATCGATCCCGATCAATCGGCGATGGGGATTGACATCCAGCAATAAAGAAGTATGCCCTCCATATCCCATCGTGCAATCAATAATTGTCCCATC
>JAUXSZ010000244.1 GCA_030679635.1 Sulfuricurvum sp.
AGCCGATAACTTTGGGATAACTTGATGGAGTTAATCTATATTTTCCTGATTTTTTCTATTTTATTTTTATCCGCCGTCATTTATCTACTCTCAAAACTGTTTTTACATCCACTGCGGGATGCCATCACCAAACTGGACCAATTTATCCGTGATACAACGCATGAACTCAATACTCCCCTTTCGGTTATCACGATGAGTATTGAACAGTTGGATAGAAAAACATTAGATGCCCGTCATCTAAAACATATTGATCGAATTGATGTTGCTTCTCGAACCATCTCAAATCTCTATAATGATCTCGCATTTCTAATCAGCTATGAACACACCCAAAAACATAATTTTACCATTGAGCTTCTACCACTGCTTGAAGAGCGGATCGACTATTTTCACCCTGTCGCCGATGCCAAAAAAATCTCCCTGCATCTCGATCTGCATCCATCAAATCTGTTAATTGATCGTGAAAAGATGATACGCATCATCGATAATTTACTCTCCAATGCCATCAAATACAATAAACCCTCAGGTGACATCTATATCACATTAACCCAGAATTTTCTCTGTGTCCGTGATACAGGGATTGGGATACAAAGCGATAAAATTAACCAAATTTTTAATCGATATACCCGTTTTGATGAGGCTAACGGAGGGTTTGGAATCGGCCTTAATATTATTCAGATGATTTGCAAAGAGTATAAATTTGAAATTCACGTCGAATCACAAGTAGCTCAAGGAACCACTTTTACGATTGCATGGGATAAAAGGTCATAACCCCATCGTTATCTCTTTTTCAAATGTACCAATGTCTCATAGTGCTCCGTATGCGGAAACATATCAAATAACTGCACTTTCTCAACAGTGTAGGATTTCAACCACTCCAAATCTTTCCCAAGACTCACGGCATTGCAGCTAGAATATACAATCTCTTCAGGGGAAACTCTCTCTAGCCATTTGCACAGCTCCGACCCTAATCCTCTGCGCGGAGGATTGACGATCACTACGTCGGGTGCCTTGGTGGTTTCCGTACTGAAGCTCACTGCATCGAGCGCTTTAAACGTAAGTCTCTCAATCCCTAAAAGTTTAGCTGAATCTTGCGCACACGCAATCGCTTCGCTTTCGATCTCTATTCCGATAACGCTACGCTCATGGTTTGCGACATGCAGCGCAAATCCGCCCACTCCGCAAAAGAGGTCAATAACGCTCTTTGCCTCCATCGCATCTACCCACTCCGCCGCTGTTTTATAAAGCTTTGCCGCCACATCGGGGTTGGTTTGAAAAAAACTTTTGGGGCGAATAAAAAGAGGAACATGGTTAAGCCGCTCTTCGAGACGTGTCTGCTGTGTGAGAAATATCTCTTCATCCCCTTCGAGTATCGCCATGTGTATGGGCTGAATATTAACGGTAACTACTTTTACTGCAGGAGATCCCTTGAGCAAAATATCCAGAGCGTTCTGTAACCGTGTTAGGATACCGTGAGAGCGTACTACAAACCGAAGCATCATCGAGCCATCATAACTGCTTCGCGTCAGTAAGACGTATTTCAACTCCCCTTTTTTCCGTTTGACATCGTAACCCATGATCCCGATATCTCTCAGCCATGTTTGCGTCTGCTCCAACACCCGCTGCATACTGACATCATAGAGGGGACAGCCGATCAGACTCACCTCTTCGGAGAGTCCCAACACAACACCATCAACACCCGGAGAAGCAACCATTTTTGCTTTATTACGAAATCCCTTGAGGGCACTAGGGGTCGGCCGAAGCCACTGCACAGGGATAAAAGGGTCTAGGATTTTATGGAGATCATCACTCTTTTGCTTCAACTGCTCTGAGTAAAAAAGATCAATCCACGAGCATGATCGGCAAACATCGGTATCGTAATAACTGCAAAAACTCATCAAAGTACCTTCGGTTTGGCGGTTCGCAGATAATGCAGTACCGTTGCGATCAAATCATCATCGTCTTTGCTTTTACTCTGCAGCGTCTCTTTCGAGCCGTTGAGATATTCAATCGTGATGTTTTGATTGTAGTTGCTCACCATTTTAATCTTCTTCTCAATGCTCAAAAGCTTGATCACCATGATCTCAAAAAACTGTTTTGTCGGATTGTCGAGTTTCCCGAAACGATCCCCCACCTCTTCTTCAATCTCATAAATTTCCACCGGTTCTTCACAATGGCTAAGACGTCGATAGAGTTCCAGCCGCAGACGATCTTCCCTCACCACCTCATCGCTAATAAAGGCGCTTACGGTCAGTTTTATATCCACTTTTGCCCGTGCGGCGGTCGTTTGGTTGGTCAAGATTTTGATCGCATCTTCCAACATACGCAGATAGAGGGCATACCCGATATTTTTAATGTGACCGCTTTGGGCATCCCCTACCAGATTTCCCCCACCGCGTATTTCGAGATCGTGATGGGCCAGCATCGAACCGCTTCCCAAAAAGGAGTTCGATTCAAGGGCAACAAGGCGCTTTTTCGCCTCTTCGGTCAGGTTGTCCTTGTCATGGACGATAAAATTAGCATACCCTTCGATATGCCCTCTTCCTACGCGTCCGCGCAGCTGATGGAGATCCGCCATACCGAATCGGTCTGCACCGTCGATAATCATCGTATTGACCGTCGGCATATGAATCCCCGATTCGATGATCGAGGTCGCCAGCAAAACATCGTATTCCCGGTCTTCAAATTTTTTGAGTTCCTCTTCGGTCTTAGCCGCGCCGATCTGAGAGTGGAGAATCAAAATCCGCAAATTAGGGAGGATCGCTTTGAGCTCCCCCGATTTAATCACCATCGAATCGATTGAATTATGGACATAGAAAAGCTGGCCGCCGCGGCGAAGCTCGCGTAGAATGACCTCTTTGATCAGCTTTTCATCGTAATTTTTAACAAACGTCCGAACCCCGAGCCGTTCGCTTGGAGGGGTCAGAAGCTCGGACATCGTCTTGATCGAACTCAGCGCTTGATTGAGGCTACGAGGGATGGGGGTCGCACTCATGCTTAGGAGATGGACATTGTCATATAAAGATTTCAGTTTCTCTTTTTGCTTCACCCCGAATTTGTGCTCTTCGTCAATAATGACCAATCCCAGCTTTGCGCAGCTGACGTTAAACAAGGCATGCGTGCCGACAACACAGTCAATCTCGCCCGTCGAGAGGGCTTTTAACGTGGCCGTCTTCTCTTTGGCACTGACAAAACGGTCCAGCTTGGCAACACGCAATCCAAACGTCCCCAGCCGGCTTTTGAGTGACGTAAAGTGCTGAGAACTCAAAAGGGTTGTAGGGACTACGAGCAATGTCTGATAGCCCCCCCGTGCCGCCGCAAAAATAGCGTTCATTGCCACTTCCGTTTTTCCAAATCCCACGTCGCCGCTCAGGAGTCGGTCCATAATGTGCCCTGAGCTCAAATCGCTTACGATGGAGGCAATCGCGCTTGCTTGATCTGGGGTATAGTCAAATCCAGCAGCGTTTTGAAAACGGCGCAGTTCCGATGGATCAACCTCCATCTTAGGGGCTTTGATCAAAGCACGGCTTGCCGCAATCCCTACAATCTCAGAGGCTATTTCAAAGAGTCTCGTCCGGACACTCTCTTTGAGTTTTCCGAAGCTCCCTTTGCCCAGACGATCGAGTACAGGGAGCGAACCCGACGCGATGTAGCGATCGATCGCATCGAGATTTTCAACGGGGAGGAGGAGCTTGTCATCCCCCATGTATTTGAGAACGACAAAATCTTTGATCGCACCCAGTATCTCCGCTTGCTCGATTCCCTCGAAAATCCCCACACCGTACTCTTCATGGACAACGTAATCTCCCACTTTGAGATCATCGAGGAGAATCGACGTTTTACGGCGGCGCCGCTTTTTCTCATGGCGGTTAA
>JAUXSZ010000258.1 GCA_030679635.1 Sulfuricurvum sp.
CATCAATCGCAAACGCTGGGGAGAAAAGAAAAATTATTTGGCACCGGCACCAAAAGTGGTGTAAATATATTTAGCCATTTTTTCGTCGGTAATTTTGCCTTCGCGCTCTTCGATATGCTTCATGTTTTTCTGCATTACGGAGTGATAAGATTTACTATCAAAATCTTTGTTTCTCAAATCCTTCAATTTCGCAACCAAATCTTCTTTGCTCATCGCATTCAACGGAGGACCATAAATATTTCCCTTCTCTTGTGATGCCATACCGTGTGTAGCCGCTTCTTCTGCACTTGTCCCTGATTGTTCTTTCAGTTTTGGCACTCCGTTCGCTTTGATACCATGACAGTTGGCACAACGGTTCTTATAAATCATGCTGGGCGTTTCCAAGATTTTTGCGCTGCAGCAACTCGACATTAACAAAGATGCAAAACCGATTACAAGTAATCCACGTGTTTTCATTTCGAACTCCTAAATTAAATATAATAAATGATAACATATTTCATATTGAATAAAGGATTAAACACACGTTCGGTGATTTTATAAACTTAGTCGGGTCAGCTCTCTTTTTGCATTTAACATATCTTCAGCAATGGCAATCTTGAGGGATCCGATGGATTCAAACTTCCGATTTTTGCGCAAAAATTTGACAAAACAAATAGAAGCCTTAGTGCATAAGGCAATGGTCTCTCCCAAAATATGACTCTCAATGGCATAACTTCCATCAGTAGTCATACGATGCCCCACAAAAACCACTGAGGGATGAAAATGTTCCTCATCATCGATACGTGTCAGTGCCGCATAGACTCCCTCTTCCGGTACTAAAAACCCTTTGCACTCAAGATTGATCGTCGGAACAAGCTCTTTTTGTCCGATCCCCTGCCCTCTGATAACGTTTCCGCTGATGCAGTAATTATGGCCCAAAAATCGGTTGGCGCCGTGGATATCGCCGATTTGAAGTTTTGCACGAATTTTATGGGAATGTACCGAATCATTATCGATGGTTACTTGATCGACAATACGCACCTCACCTGTAAAAAAACGCTTTAAATCCTGATGCGAATAGCGGCGGTCTTTCCCAAAATGGAAATCGTAACCGACGACTATCTTTTTTAAATGGGGAAACTGGCGGATTAGATGCGTAACAAATTCCTCTCCCTCTAAATGGCGGATATCGTCAAGCGGATAGTAAAAAACCGGATAATGGGTATATTTTTCTCGCTCACTCCCCGGAGTCAGATTGGCATATCCTGTTTCAATGACGACAATGGCCCCGTGTTCGCCCAATTGATCAAACAGTTGTTGATGCCCGATGTGCATCCCGTCAAATCCGCCGATGGCGATTGCTTCAATTTTTGACAAAGCCATAGCAGGTTTCCTGATTTCCCTCTTTGCCGGCAATATGCGCCGTCTCTTTCGCAATGAGCTTCCACCCTAAGAGTGAACAGGTATCTTCAAATTTAATCATCGCTTTGCCGATTGCCTGATTGTCTTTAACCACCCCGTTTTTATCCCGCTTTACTTCGCGCCCCACCTGAAATTGCGGCTTGAACAAGATCACAATGTAACGGGAACTGAGTCGATCGATGGACTCAAGTACCAATTCCAAAGGGATGAAGGCAACATCGCACGTTACAATTTCATACGGTTTATCCGCTGTAAATTCTCGAATGTCTGTGTTTTCATGCACGCTCACTCTGACATCACTGCGCAATGATGGATGGAGCTGATCACTCCCTACATCAACACACGTGACACTTGCTACCCCCTCTTCCAGGAGCACTTGGGTAAAACCGCCCGTGCTTGAACCGATATCAAGAGCGTTCAAACCGCTCAAATCCCATTCGGTAAAGGGGAGAAACCCTTTGAGTTTGATCGCGGCACGGCTCACGTATTGTGCAACATCCGCAATCTCGACTTTCATCGTTTCATCGGCTTCAAACGATACTTTGTCAATAATTTTTCCATCCACACTCACCGCATGGTCTTTAATCAACTGTTGCGCTTTATTCCGACTTTCCACTAATCCCAATTCAACCAAATAACTATCCAAACGCATCAATTATTTCCCACCATTTTTCTAAATTCGCTCTCTGTGAGCAATGTAATCCCTAATTCTACCGCTTTATCATATTTACTTCCCGCATCTTCGCCAAAAATGACGAAATCGGTCTTTTTTGACACCGACGAAGCAACTTTTGCCCCCAATTCTTCCATCATCCCTTTGATGATGTCACGCGCAACGCTCATAGCTCCCGTAACAACAACCGTTTTTCCTTTAAAGGGATTTTCAACGGCTATTTTTTTGACCGGTTCAATCGGTTCTAACGCTTCTCGCAAAGCATTGATTTTCGCGCCGTTTACCCGAACAAATTCGAGGAGCGATTCGACCATCTCTCCTCCAAATCCATCAAGTGCCAAAATCTCTTCACGGTGCGCACGATCAAACGCGGTTCCAAATGCGGTACACAATGTTTTGGAAGCGACTTCCCCTATGTGTTCGATCCCCAAAGCATTGATAAAGCGCCAGCACTCGCACCCCTTTGCCGCTTGTATCGCATACAGGAGATTTTGGCTCTTTTTTTCCTTGAACCCCTCAAGGCGCAGAAGCTGTTCCAGCGTCAGTCTAAAAAGATCGATCAGTTCTTCTACCAACCCTGCTTCATGCAATGCCAAAACGATTCTTTCCCCCAACCCATCGATGTTGAGACACGGTTTCGAGGCAAAATAGATGATCGAGTTAACCACCCGTGCTTCGCAATCCAGATTTTGGCACTTGATCAATGCCCCCTCGTCCAACAATTCACTGTTACACACGGGACACAGAGAAGGCCTGTCAATCACCGTTTCATTGCCATCGCGCTCTGACGTGATTACTTTTACGATCTTAGGGATAACATCGCCGCTGCGCAAGATAATGACTTTGTCCCCGATGCGGATGTCTTTGCGGGCAATTTCGTCAAAATTGTGCAATGTTGAGCGCTCTACCACAACCCCCTCGATCGACACAGGCTCGACGATAGCCACTGGGGTCACGACACCACTTCGCCCTACTTGGTAGATCACCTCTTTGAGAGTCGTCAGCTTCTCAATGGCGGGAAATTTGTACGCAGCCGCCCAACGAGGATTTTTCACCGTATACCCCAGCTCGTCTTGCACCGCGATCGAATCGACTTTGATCACCATCCCGTCCAACAGCATCGCGAAATTATCCCGTGCGATACGCATCTCATGATAAAACGTCTCTATCTCGTCCGAACTAACGCATATATGGGTCATGTGAGGATTACGGAATCCCAACGCGTACACCCATTCCATCCGCTCGCTAAGATTCGCAATGTCCAGTGTATTCGCCCCGATACCGTAGGGCATAAAAACCAAACGCCGAGATGCCGTGATACGCGTATCGAGCTGTCGTAAACTTCCTGCCGCCGCATTACGAGGATTGGCAAACAAATTTTCCCCGTTTTTAAGCCGTTCTTCATTGATCTTCTCAAAATCCTCTTTGAAGATGACCACTTCACCCCGTATTTCAATGCGCTCTTGGTAATCTATGGTCAGAGGAATACTCTGTATCGTTTTGGCGTTTTGGGTAACGTCTTCCCCTTGAGTACCATCACCGCGGGTGATTGCCTGAACCAATTTGCCATCGTCATAAATCAGATTCAAACTCGCCCCATCAAATTTCGGTTCACTGTAAAACTTCACATCGCCGTAAACTTTGGTGATCCGCTCTACCCATTTGTCAAGCTCTTCTTTATTAAACAGATCTTCCAAACTCCACATACGGCTCAAGTGTTGGGCTTTATCAAACTTATCCTGAGGCTGATCGCCTACGCGCTGTGTGGGTGAATCAGAGAGTATTTCGCTTGGATGTTCATGCTCGTATGCAACCACCTTGTGATAGAGAATGTCATATTCTTCATCGGTCGTGATTGGGTCGTCAAGAACATAGTAGTGGTAGGAGTATTTTTTGAGTTGTTTTACGGCGCTTTGGTATTCGGTTTGGGTCATTGGTCATTCTCGTCTTTGTAATCTTCATATTTTGTCAGTGCGAACACTTTTATCTCGTCATCTACAATTTTATACATCACCGTCCAACCCTTAAAAATCAAATCTCGGATATTATCATCGTTATAATGAATTGAGCGACGGCAACGGTAGGGAAAATCGCTCAGGCTGTAACACTCACGCAAAATCTCACGACGAAACGTATGCGCCGCGCTTTTTTTATCCTTGGCAATTTTTTCCAAAACAAACTGAAGTTTGGCTATAAAAGAGGGAAGCAGTCTAACTTTCATACGAGTCGATAATCCGTTCGAGATATGCGTCTACCTCTTCAATCGTATAGTTCCGTGAACTGTCAATACTTTCATGCGCTTTTTGGAGGTACTCTTTTTCGCTCATTGTGTT
This sequence comes from Sulfuricurvum sp., assembly GCA_030679635.1. Classification (GTDB taxonomy): domain Bacteria; phylum Campylobacterota; class Campylobacteria; order Campylobacterales; family Sulfurimonadaceae; genus Sulfuricurvum. The sequence goes on from JAUXSZ010000258.1 coordinate 4,408, forward strand.
CCAATAACGATAATCACGGAGCTGTTCGTATTCGAGTGCGCTGAGAACTACCGCTTCAGGTTTGTTGTTTCGCAAAACGCAAATCTTATCGACTTCATGGTTAGCAAGTTTTGAGAGAACCGCTCCGAAGTTTTTCGCGACATCGGTCGAACTCATCAGTTCGTTGGGTTTATAGGATACCATCGTAATCTCCCGTGTAATCTTACGGAATATTATACAGGGTTTTTAGAAAATTTCAGAGTAGTTGCCGATCTAACTTCTTAAAAGCTTTTGAAATAAAAGTTCTTCAACATTCTGCATTAAACAAACAATAGTTAACATATTTTTAAAGATTTTACTGTGAAACGGGAAAGTTTGCAAGGAAAAAGAGGATGGATTTATTTTATTTTATAAGCTAGATTCCCGATCAAGTCGGGAATGACGGGAATTTTTAGAGCCGTACTACTTTTGCCCCAAATCCGCCAAAATGCTGAGGGGCATCGGAGAGGCATAGGCTAAAAGGAGCCTGTCCCCTTTATGTTTTAGTCTCTGCCGTGACCTTTGTTCCCATGATCATTACCTCTGCCTTTGTCCTGGCGGTCATGCCCGCGATCACGGTGTTTTTCATGATAACGCGGGACATATTCGCGTTGGTACCAGCCATCCTGCACAAATAAGACTCGCTCGCCGCATGCATGATATTCGCGACAGTGTTTCTTCCAATTTTTGGCGTGGCCCGGCCGGACGTGCAGATAGACCGGTTGGCGATGCATCGATACCCCCCGCTCAACGATTATCGGTTGATGGTAGAGCACCCTTGGTTGCGGGAAGTCGCCGATGTCAAGTCGGCCATAGAAACCGGGCTGGCCGATGCTAACCGAAACACCAACGTCGGCAGCGAGTGCCTGGGCAGTGAGAGTGGCCGCGGCAATTACCGTTGCTATGAGAAAACGCTTCATTATGACCCCTTTTTTCTATAATATCTTTTTACTATAACATAAAATTACATATTTTAATAAATTCTACTATGAAACAAGAAAATTTACACTACTAAATACTGAAAATAAAAAGCTGAATTCGTTCTAAGCTCTAGTTTGGGAATGTATATTTTTATCTATGCTGTAATTACAGTCTCACAATCTTCGCGCCAAATCCCCCCAGATGCTGAGGGGCATCGGTAAAACTTTTGACACTCGGATGCACTTTTAGAAACTCTTTGACGGCATAGGAGAGCTTCCCTGTTCCGATACCGTGATAGATGATTACCTCATCAAATCCCTGCAAAAGAGCATCAGAGAGAAACTTGTCCATCCGTTCGCACGCCTCTTCTCCACGAAGTCCGTGTAAGTCGAGTTTGAGACCGCTTTTTTGATCGATTTGTGCCGTATGGGTTGTTTTGACTTTTTTCGGTAGATTGCCCGAAGGTTTTAGATCGAAGAGTTTGACTCTCAAACGCATCCCCTCCACCTCGATCATCGCCTCCTTGTTTCCAAGACTCACAATCGTTCCGCGCTGGGTCCGGTACTTGACAGTCTGTCCTACTTGATAAACAGTCGGTTCTGGCTGTGCGATTTTCAAGGGTTGTTCTTTGGGAATCATCGCAGCGGCTTTGTTGAGCTGACGGTGAATCGCTGCCATATCCATACCTCGTGCCGCTTCTTTTGCTTCATTGGTAGCCGCGTCGTATTCCATGCGTAAGCGATTTTTTTCAGCATCGAGTTCGCTTCGCAGATTTTCACGTGCCTCTTTGAGAGCAAGTTCTTGTGATTTGAGCAATTCTAAACGTTCATCGACTTCTTTATTCTTAGCTCGCAGACCACGTTCCAGTTCACTTCCCCTCTCTATGAGGACATTCAGTTTTTCGTGATTCTCACCGTAGAGGACTTTGGCTCGACTAATAATGTTGGGATTAATTCCATAGCGTGATGCCGTCTCAAACGCATAGCTTTTCCCGATCACACCGTTCAAAAATTCATACGTCGGAACGCGGTGCTCTTCATCGTAAATGGCCGCGAGAAGTTCGACATCATCACGATCCGCCATCAATGCGGCGAGGCGTTTATGGTGGGTCGTGACAATGATCTTTTGACCTTTCTTGATCAACTCATCCAGTACCACAGCAAAGAGGGCCGCCGCCTCGTCACTGTCGGTCCCCAGTTCGATCTCATCAACCCCCACAAGAGCATTTTTATGTTCAAACAGATGGCTGAACTGTACGATCCTTCCCGCAAACGTCGAAATATCATTCCCCACATTCTGGGGATCATCGATCACGGCTTCAATCCGCTTGAATCCGCCGATGTGCGATTTGTGCGGATTGAGCTTCATGGGGATCAGATATTTGGCCATCGCACACGCACTGAGGATTGATTTAAGGAGCATCGTCTTTCCCCCGGCGTTAACCCCCGTAATCATCAAGAGATTCCCGCGAAACTCAACACTAACCGGTTTTGGTTTATGTAAGGCCGGATGGGAGAATTCCTCGAGAATGATTTTATTATCGCTTTGCGGTTTGAGAATGGCATACCCTTTGGAGCGTGCAAAAAGAACACGTGCCTGATAATGGTCAAACCGTTCAAATTCACGATCGATAAATCCAATAAAAGGGGTCAATGGTGAGAGTTTGGAGGAAAAACGCTTGGCATACTCATAAAGCTTTGCCTCACGGTCTTGCATCACGCTACGCAGCTGCTCTTTGGAACGCAAAATCGCATCGGGAGCCACATAGAAAAATCCCGCTGCTGTCCGACCGATAACGGCCCCTTTGAAAACATGGTTGAATCCTCCACGCAGCAGCAGACACTCTTCGTCATTCACATAGTGAACTTGGGTATCTACGAGATACGGGGTCAGTTTTTGCGTATACAAAAGCCGCTTCATCGATTCATTAATTTCGGTTTTGATCGCCTTGATCCTCTGGGAAATACGATGTAACTCTTCATCACGCGATTCGATAAATTTGCCCGTCTCATCAAAATAATCGTCAATCTCACTAAACGGTTCGGGAATTTGGATTGTTTCCATCCACTCCCCGATCAATCCTGAGAAACCGCTATTGCGCAGTGTCCGAAAATAGCGGACGACTTTGATGACCTCAAACATATCCTCAAACCGCAATACACCCTGCTTTTTCAGATGATTGATGATCGTTTCAAACGGGATACTTTTAGAAGGAGCTTTGAATTCCAGCATGTCAAGCGCTTGGATAAAACGAAAATGGCGTTCCTGGTCTCCGGGGATAGCAATGTTTTGAGCACGTGAGAAGAACTGCTCAAGCGCCGTTAGATGTGGGAGTAAATCAAGCTTTCCGAAAAGCTCGGAGAGATTAGGAGAGAGTGCCGTCATTAAGAGAAAAATCTCATTTGATTCCTCGAAGCTGGTAGGTCAAATCCCCTGCCCCGAATCCGACGATAAGATCTTTGTTATACGTTGTCAATACCTCATCACCTACTATCACTTGGATGGTATCCCCTTCACGGTAAAGTTTATCCGCCAAAATGAGGTTATAACGGGCAAATTCACCTGCAAAATCGATGTCACGATGCTCTTCGCTCGCAGCCCATACAGGAAGGATGACCAGTTCGTCCACCCCCTCAAAACACTCTACGAATGCCTCTAGATTGTCCATCGTACGAGAATACTTGTGCGGCTGCCATATCGCGATGACACGATCAAATCCTTTGAGATTTGCGTATATTTTGAGCGACTGCATGGTGGCTTTGATCTCGGTCGGATGGTGGGCGTAATCGTCGATGATGACACGATCCGATCCTTTGAAAATTACATCAAAACGTTTTTTGATTCCACGGAAATTGAGCAGATGAACACGGATAGAGGCGATGCTCATCGTCTGTGCCGCCGCCATGATCGCCAATGCAGCATCCATCGCAATGTGTTCGCCCAATCCCCACACTTCGAATTCGCCGAATCCTTTGAGGTGAAAACGGGTATACGGCTCATCGTCTATGAGGGTGTAGGTAATGTTCGAGATATCGGTACTCGGATACAAACGCAACGCGTCGCAGGTCAATGTCGCCATA
>JAUXSZ010000118.1 GCA_030679635.1 Sulfuricurvum sp.
GTTCCCGTTTCCGGATTCGCGGCAAATATTTCATACGGAAATCGGCAGTCATTGGCACAGCTCCCACGGTTAGGTACACGTCCGCTTTGCAGTGTCGAGATCAAACAGCGTCCGCTGTAGGCAAAACACATAGAGCCGTGGACAAATACTTCAATCTCCAAATCGGGAAGTTCTTCTTTGATGATCGTCAAATCTTTGAGCGAAATTTCACGTGCCGCGATAATACGGCGTGCCCCCATGTCGTAATAGACCTGTGCATCCAATACATTCATAACATTGGCTTGCGTCGAGAGATGCAGGGGGATATGAGGCGCTATTTGATGTGCGAGTTTGAGGACTCCGGGAGTCGCCACGATAAACGCATCCGGCTCCAAAGACGCCATGGTGGCGATGTGTTCTTTGAGCAGTTTGAGCTGAGAATTAAAGGGAAATCCGTTGATAGTGACGTACACTTTACGTCCGCGTGCATGCGCGTAGTCAATCCCCTCTTTGAAGCTTTCCAAATCGAACTCTTTGCCCGACCTGATACGTAGCGAGAAGTGGCTGACCCCTCCATAAACGGCATCTGCACCGTAATCAATGGCAATTTTGAGTTTTTCTAAATTCCCTGCTGGGGAGAGGAGCTCCACTTTTTTCAAAGCCTATTCTCGATTCTTTATAAATTTTAGGGGAATTTTACCTTGAAAAAGGGTTGATTAGAATGAAAGTTTAGGGTTAATACTGCGATGACGAGCAGGAGAAAACTCCGCACTCTTTATTTTTGCCCAAATGAAGCGAGCAATGCTTCAATCTCTTCGCTAGAGACAATATTTTCGGTGTTCTGATCACCCGGAAGATGAACGGCAGAAGCAACCCGTTTAGAATCGTCAACTTTGCTAGCAAAGAGATGGTTCATATAGGTGGAAAGTGCTCGCATAACATTGATGACCCGCTCGATTTTTTGACGGTGGATATCTTGATATTGCATGATGTCCATTATGTTCATGATGGTATCACCGTTGTGTTGCATCATGATTATAAGGGCTTCGGTATTCTCTTTGGCTGCCGTATTTTGGTCCAGCTGCGTTTGAAAAGCTTCCACATGGGGAAATTTGGCGCATAAGGTTTGAAAGAGGGAAATGTTGGCATCGAGTACCGTGTCGAGAGAATGGACGGTATCTTCGCTGTTACTTAGATCATTGCTTATCCCCTCAATAAGATCAAAAATTTCGGTTGCTTTCTCTTCACTCTCTTTGGTAACGTCATCGAGTTGATGGACCATTTTATTATCATCCGTAGGTGGAGGAGGAGGCCAGCTGTGAATCGCTGAAACACGATAATCATCTTCGTGAAATTGAGAATCTTCTGGTTGCTTCACGGGTTCCGTACTAACGTCTTCCATCTCAATGTCCATATCCATATCCATATCAACATCTTCATTCATTAGCGCATCAAGTTCTTCTTGCGTCATAATATAGTTACCTCAGGTTCGA
>JAUXSZ010000119.1 GCA_030679635.1 Sulfuricurvum sp.
GGCGGGACGACTCCGAGCGGATTTTTATCAAGCAGCGGGATTAAAGAAGAGAATGGAATCCCCGTGCACGATAAGCATTATCAAACCAATGTTCCAGGTTTGTTTGTCGCCGGTGATATCACCCAAGAATCAGGCGGATCGATCGCTCTGGGGTTGAATCACGGTTATGCTATTGCTACGTATATTAGGTCTCTTTCAAAATAGGGTCATCTCTATGACTGATAGGGCCATCTGCCGTAAAAAGGGTTAACTCAATGACGGCATGGAGATATTCAGAGGTTGAAATAGGGAGAAAAGAGGGGTCTTCAAATGCGGCCCGTTTCGCATTTCGGATAATCTCTTCTAGCAGTGAGCGCTCTGCTCCTTCGGACCGGGAAGATCCTCTGGCTTTTCCGTTGAGATAGAGGGTGACTTGTGTCGCTACAATTTGCTCTAAAAGGGGGTAGGTTTCGAGCAATTCGATACGCTTTATCGTTTCTTGGGCTTGCAGTACCTCTTCAATAGAGCTTCTGGCGATGTTGAGTAAAACCGATTGGGACATTCAACACCTCCTTTTTTGTACAGTGAAATATTATAACACAGAGTGAAACTATTTATCCTCAGGAGTGAGGGCAACCATGAGCCCTAATTTTTGGAGCATTTGCAGATCCGTATGGGCATCACGTCCGGCAGTGGTAAGATAATTTCCCAATACGATGCTGTTAGCCCCCGCTTCAAAAATTTCGTGTTGACGCTCTTTGAACGTAATCTCACGTCCCCCTGCAATCATAATTCGATCGGCGTTGGACAATATGGCACGGGAAAGTTTGATGAGTTCAAGCGATTCGTCTACCGTTAAAGGGCTTGGGTTGAGGGGAAGAGCAGGGTTATGGTGATAAAAATTCAGCGGGACGGAAACGGGATTGAGCTCTTTGAGCGAGTGGAGCATGCTGAGACGATCCTCCTGCGTCTCTCCCATTCCGAAAATTCCGCCGCTTATGAGTTTCAGTCCCACACTGTTGACATTTTCACACGTCTCATACCGTTCGTCCCACGGATGAGTCGTGCAGACTTCAGGATAGAATGCACGGCTGGTTTCGAGGTTGTGATTGTAGGCGCTTATGCCGGAGTGCTTGAGCTCAATGAGCTGTTCGATCGATGCGGTACCGTTACAGGCGATGAGACGCAGCCGCGGAACTTCGCGTTTGAGGGTGGTGGCCACGTTGCAGACAAATTCGAGGGTTTTATCATCCAGCCCTTTTTGTGCCGTTACGAGACAAAAACCAAGCGCTCCAAGAGATTCGAGCTTACGCGCTTCCTCCAATATCTGATCCATCGGTTTTTGTTTGTACCGCTCGATGTCGGCTTTATATTTGACACTTTGGGAGCAAAATTTACAATCTTCGTTGCATGTTCCGCTATTAATGTTACAGATGGAGCATAAAAAAATCTTTTGGGTCATTGTTTGGATCTTTCAAAGGTGTAGTGTTGTTCTTCAAACTCTTCATCACCGACCGCACGTGAATACTGTGTGACTAGAAAAGTGCTTTTTGTAATCTCGAGCATTGCACACGTTGAAAAAGGTTTATCGCGTGCGCATGCTTCTCCAGGGTTAAGAAAAAGGGTTTTGTTTTTAAAATCACATTCAAAGATATGGGTGTGTCCGAAGATAACCACTTCCGTATCGGCATTCATGTAAAAAGGGAGATGCATCAGTTTACACTCGGTATCGGCAAGTTTGAAATAGTGAGGCTCTTGAACGAGGTTGTATTTGTCGTGATATTCATGCAAATGGGCATCATTATTGCCGTAGACGGCCATATAGCGTAGACCGCTAGTTTTTAGTTGTTCTAACATTTCAGGTTTAACGATGTCCCCTGCATGGATCAAAAATTCGGCTCCACAAGTCTTGAGGTGATTGATGGCTCGCTGTGATCGCCCCTTTTTCGTATGGGTATCGGACAAAAGGCCGATTTTCATTCACTGGTCTCGCTTGGTGTTTCACTTGCTGTCTCATTGGGGGTTCGGTTTTTGCATTTGGTGCACTCGTACACCTCTTTGTTTCGATACGTTCTAGGCGCTAATGCTCCGCCGCACCCCTCAACCTCACATTTGTGTTCGCTTGGCTCGAATTTGGAGATAAATTTACATTTCGGATACTCTTCGCATCCCCAAAACGCACCGCGGCGTGACTGTCTCCAGAGGAGTTTTCCGCCGCAATCGGGACACGGAACGGTAGAGAATTTAATCTCTTGATTGAGCGTTTTCGTGTTTTTGCACTCGGGATAGGCGCTGCAGGCGAGAAACTGGCCGTTGCGGCCGCTTTTAACGACCATGGCGCTTCCGCATTTGTCACACACCTCTTCGCTTTGCTCATCCGGATTGGCAGAATCCTCTTTTTTATTATCTTCGGTTTGCTCGGTGTATTTGCACTTCGGGAAACCGCTGCAGGCGATAAACTCTCCAAAACGACCGGATCGTAGGAGTAACTCGCTTCCGCACTGTGGGCAGTTTCTCCCCAACGGTGTAGCGATTTTCAGACTGACGATGTCGGCTTTTCCGGCATTAATCTTTTCGATAAAAGGGTGGTAGAAATCAAGCAAAATCTTGTGCCATGAGGTCCCCTTCTCGCTGATTTCATCGAGGGTCTCTTCCATGTTGGCGGTGAATGAGGCATCAACGATCTCATCAAAATGTTTTTCCAGCAATTCGGTGACGGTGAAGGCGATCTCCGTCGGGATGATTTGCCGTTTTTCGATTTCGATGTAATTGCGCGCTTGGAGCGTCGAGATCGTAGGGGCATACGTTGATGGACGACCGATCCCCTCCGCTTCGAGCTGTTTAATCAAACTGGCTTCCGAGAAGTGCGATGGCGGCTCAGTGAAATGCTGTTCAGGAGAGATGCTTTGGATATCGATGGTGTCGCCCGTATTTAATGAAGGGAGCAATTTGTCTTTATCATCGCTTCCCGTAACACGGTAGAATCCGTCAAACAAGAGTCTTCTCCCCGTCGCTCGATATTCTGCCCTCGGGCTTTGGAAGGTGATGCTTTGTTGCTCAAATCGCGCATCGTTCATCTGGCACGCTAAGAAGCGATTGTAGATGAGGCGGTAGAGTTTGATCTCATCGGGCTTTAAAAAGGTCGCGGCGATTTCTGGGGTAAACTCCAGCATCGTAGGACGGATCGCTTCGTGCGCTTCCTGTGCCCCTTTGGATTTTTTCAAATAGACTTTTGGCTCGTCAGGGAGGTATGCCTTACCGTAACGGGTCAGGATCGCTTCACGTGCTGCTTCTACGGCTTCGGCAGCGAGGTTGAGGGAATCGGTACGCATGTAGGTAATAACTCCCGATGTCCCCTCAGGTGTCTTGACCCCTTCATAAAGCGCTTGTGCAACCATCATCGTCTTTTTCGGAGAGAATCCGAGCTGGGATGAGGCGGTTTGCTGAATCGTGGAGGTCATAAAGGGGGGAGGAGTGGAGGATTTGCGCTCTTTGGTCTCGATTTTGCCTACAGTGAACGATTCCCCTTTGATAAGAGCAACAATCCGTGCCGCTTCTTGGGCGGTCGTAATCGTCATTTTATCGATCTTTTGCCCCTCTAGGAGATTGAGAGTCGCTTCAATCTCTGGTTTGAAGAGGGTGTCGATGGTCCAGTACTCTTCGGGGATAAAGGCACGGATTTCTCGCTCACGGTCAATGATGATTTTAAGCGTAGAGGACTGAACACGTCCTGCTGATAGCCCTTTTTGTATTTTGGACGCCAGAAGCGGTGAAAGTTTGTACCCCACGATACGGTCGAGCAAACGGCGTGCTTGTTGCGCGTTAACACGGTCCATATCGATAGCTCTAGGGCTCTCGAGTGCATGGATGATCGCATTCTTAGTGATCTCATGAAACACGATACGAGGGAGCGACTCAGGATCTTTTTTGATCGCATGGGCGATGTGCCAGCCGATCGCTTCTCCCTCGCGGTCTTCGTCGGTCGCGATGTAGATCGTATCGGCTTTTTTTGCCAACTCCTGGATCTGCTTGACCGTTGCGGTGCTGTCCTCGCTGATGCGGTATTCGGGGATAATCGTCTCATTATCGATTTTAATCCCGAAACGGTTTTTAGGAAGATCCCGGATGTGCCCTTTGGACGCGATGACTTCGTACTCTTTGGAGAGAAAGTTTTTAATGGTCTTGGCTTTGGCCGGAGACTCTACAATAATCAATTTCAATGTGCTGTATCCTATATATATGGATGAATACCGAAAGTGTAACAAAAAATATTTCAAATCCGCTAAAGTTTTTTTTTATCCTTCCGATATAGTCTGTAACAGCAAGGATGCTGAAATAAACTTAGAGCGAAAGCTCTTGCAATAAAAGGATTTATCATGGGTTTCAGAATTAACACAAATATCGGTGCAATGAATGCACACATGTCAGCTACTATGAACAATAGAGAGCTTGATACTTCACTTTCACGATTGAGCTCAGGCTTACGTATTAATAAAGCAGCAGATGATGCTTCAGGAATGGCGATTGCCGATTCACTACGTGCACAGTCAAAAGGTCTTGGCCAAGCGATTTCAAACGCAAATGACGGTATCGCAGTGGCTCAAACAGCGGATGGTGCTCTCGATGAGTACAGTAACATTCTTCAAACAGTACGTACCAAAGCGATTCAAGCGTCATCAGACGGACAAAGTGCGGATTCACGTGGAGCGATTCAGCGTGACATCAGTAAATTGTTGGAAGAGGCACAAAATATTGCTTCTAGTACCTCGTTTAACGGTCAAAAATTGTTGGATGGTTCATTTACCAATAAATCGTTTCAGATCGGTGCGTATGCAAATGAAACGGTTGGTATGTCCATTGACAGTGCCCGTACAACAACGCTTGGGATGTTTGCCCTTAAAGTAGGAACAGAAGCAACTACTACTGCCTTTGGTGCAGCGGACTTTACAATCAATGGTCTAGCAACAGGTGCATCGGTTGCCGGAAGTACGACCGATAATATTAATGCGCTTGCTCAAACGGCGGGTTCAGCGGTTCAAAAAGCGGCAGCGATCAATGGTATCACAAGTTCGACGGGAGTTACCGCGACAGCAACTACAAATGTAACGGGCGCTCTTGCGGTAGCCGGTGGCTCAATCGCTGCGTCAACCGTATTTATTAATGGCGTCGATTTGGGTGCGGTTGATTTTAGTGCGAACGATTCAACAGGTACCTTGGCTGCAGCGTTTAACCGTATTTCAGATCAGACAGGGGTTACTGCTAAAGTTATATCTGGCGGAAAACTGGAGCTGAGCTCGGCAGACGGTTATAATGTTGAGCTTTCTACTACTGCAGGGGGTGGTACTGTTGCTCTAGCAGCTGATACTGCTAAAATGTTCGGTGCGGGAAGTACAGTAACTGTCAACGGTGCTGCTGCTGGAGCCCTAACGGTAACTGAGGAGGGCAAAATCACGCTCGAGTCGGATAATGCGATTACTATCGCTGGCGGCTCTGAAGCTAATGGTGGTTTTACCTCTGGGACGTATTCGGTTGGCAACGCGATTTCGACAGCCGATGTTACAACGTACAGTGCAGCACAGTTAACGATCAAAAAAGCGGACCATGCATTGAAACAAATTGATACGATCCGTTCAAACATCGGTTCGGTTCAAAATCAGCTTGAGTCTACGATTCGTAATATCTCGGTGACTCAGGTCAACGTCTCGTCTGCTGAATCTCAGATTCGTGATGTCGATTTCGCGTCAGAGTCTGCAAGTTTCAGTAAGCGTAATATCCTCTCTCAGTCAGGTTCATATGCCATGAGTCAGGCGAATGCGGTTCAACAAAACGTATTGAGATTGTTACAATAGTAACCATCTCGAATAGCAACCTTCGGGTTGTGTAAACCGTTTCTGTGGAAACGTTCTAAGATTACTTTAGTAGTCTTTTTCTTCTTCGATGCCCGCACACCCTGCGGGCATCTTTTCCTCTTGTAACGTCTTCTTTTTAATCATTTTTTTGTGTTTTTTTGGCTACACTATTTAATCTTTAAAATGGCTAGAATTACCTTAGAAAATTCCAAGAGTGAAGGGTTTATATCCACCAAATGACATACAATGCTGCAGCCATCTATGAAGTTTTATCTCTTGCTCTGACCCATCATCGTGAGGGGAGATTGGAGGAGGCTGAAAAGCTCTACCGAGTTGTTCTTCACGCCAATGCGAATCATCCTGATGCAAATTACAATTTTGCCGTTTTAGCGGTTGATTTAGGGTACGTAGAAGAGTCTCTCCCTTTCTTTGAGAAAGCCATAGAGCTCCATTCTGTTTCCAAAGAGTATTATTTCGGTTACATAGACGCCCTTATCCGGTTAGATAAGATGGACAGAGCCAGAATCGTACTGGAAGAAGCCAAGTGGATATCCAGCAAAGAAGCGGTTGAATCACTCCAAAAAAGGATACCGGAACAAGAGCTTGTTCCTGAGAAGGGTCAAAAGCTCAATATTCTTGAATTGATGAAAACACGAAATTCGATGAAAAATAAAGAGCCGAGTGCCAAGGAGATAGAGCGATGGAATACCCTCTTCAGTGGCGGAAACTATCAAGAGGCTGAAAAACATTCAAGAAAAATGACGAAAAAATATCCTGATAGCGGTAATGCATGGAAGCTATTAGGGGCAGTGCTTATGCAAATCGTACACTATCAAGAGGCATTTTACGCAACCAAAATGGCGATAAAACTACTCCCTGGCGATCCTGAAGCACAGTATAATCTTGGGGTTGCGTATCAAGGATTGGGGATGATTCCGCAAGCCGAAGAGTGTTACCATGAAGCGCTTAAGATACAGCCAACCTGGTATCAGGCGTATGGTAACCTCGGTATTATTTACAATGAACAAGGCAAATTTCCCAAAGCGATCGAGTATTACCGTAGGGCGCTTGCTATAAATCCGCAGATATGTCAAGTTTATAATAACCTTGGCAGCGCTTTTAACAGTCAGGGCAGCCATGTTGAAGCAAGAGAGTACTATTACAAAGCGCTAGAAGCAGAGCCAACGCATGGCTATGTCTTTGGGAATATTCTTTTTTCCTTGAATTATGACCCTGACTTGAGCGCTGAAGAGATATATGCGGCATATCAAGAGTATAACCGCCGTTTCGCCCTTCCGCTCGCGAAGTACCATAAACCGTATACCAACGACCAAAATCCACATCGCAGGCTAAAGGTGGGTTATGTCTCTCCTGATTTTAAGCAACATTCGGTTCGCCATTTTTTGGAGCCTCTGTTGGCCAATCACGATAAATCGGTCGTAGAGGTTTATGCCTACGCAGAGATTGTCAAAGAAGACGAAATGAGTCAAATGTACAAAGGCTACTGTGATCATTGGATACCGACCGTCGGTATGAGTGACGAAGTTTTGGCACAGCGTATTAGGAGTGATGGGATCGATATCCTCGTAGAGCTTGCTGGACATACGAATAACAATCGTCTGGGAGTTTTTGCCAGAAAACCGGCTCCCGTGTCTCTCTCATGGATGGGATATGGGTATACGACAGGGCTTAGCGCAATCGATTATTATCTGACGGATGAGATCAGTGTCCCTGAGGGGAGTGAGCATCTCTTTTCAGAGGAGCCTTGGAAAATAGAATCGCCAAGCTATGCGTATTCTCCCGCAGCGGGGATGGGAGAGGTGAGTCTTCTCCCCTTTAACGAGAGCGGGTATATCACGTTTGGGACGCTGACCAGAGCTGTGAGGGTGAATCATCGTACGATACGAGTTTGGGCAGAGCTTTTAAAGAGGGTCCCTAATTCGAAACTGATTATAAACAGCAAAGATTACAGAGACCCTTCGATGAAAGAGATACTGGTTCAGCGTTTTAATGAGCATGGCATCGATAAAGATCGCTTAGAGATCGGTTATTCCACTCCTCCATGGAACGTACTAAGAAGGATGGATATCGGGGTAGATTGTTTCCCGCATAATTCCGGAACAACCCTTTTTGAAACACTTTATATGGGGGTACCGTATGTCACTTTGGCTGACAGAGCCAGCGTAGGAAGACTCGGAAGTGGCATATTGCATGGAGTCGGAAGAGATGAGTGGATAGCGCATACGGAAGAGGAGTATATTGACAAGTTGGTATCTCTGGCAAGTGATATACCTGCTCTTGCGTCCATACGAGCCGGACTAAGAGAAGAGATGATCAAAAGTCCGCTGATGGATGGAGTAGGATTTGCAAGAAAGGTAGAGAAGGGATACAAAGAGATGTTCGCAAGATGGTGTCAGGGACAACAATGAAAGCTGTTATTTTGGCCGGAGGACTTGGTACCCGTATATCCGAAGAGTCGCATTTAAAGCCGAAGCCGATGATAGAGATAGGGGGCAAACCAATTCTTTGGCATATTATGAAGATGTACTCTGCGTACGGTATTAATGAATTTGTCATTTGCCTTGGATACAAGGGATACGTGATAAAAGAGTATTTTGCCAACTATTATTTGCATACATCCGATGTGACGTTTGATATGTCGAAAAACAGTATGGAAATTCATCAAAACAGTGCGGAACCGTGGCGTGTTACGCTGGTCGATACGGGTGATGAAACGATGACGGGAGGACGTCTTAAGCGGGTAGAGAAGTATATCAAAGAGGACGATGCTTTTTGTTTTACTTACGGAGACGGTGTGTGTGATGTAGACATAGCGAAGCTTTTGGCATTTCATGAATCACACGGAAAGTTAGCTACAGTAACCGCCGTACAGCCTGCCGGAAAATACGGAGCGCTTGAAATTCAAGGAAATGAAGTGCGCGGATTTGTGGAAAAACCTCAGGGAGATGGCGGATGGATCAATGGCGGCTTTTTTGTATTATCTCCGAAGGTATTGGAACTCATTAGCAGCGATGATACGCATTGGGAGCAAGAACCATTGGTAGGTTTGGCAGAAGCGGATGAATTGAGAGCGTACAAACACAATGGTTTTTGGCAGCCGATGGACACAATGAGAGAAAAAAACATATTGAATGAGTTGTGGGATAGCGGCAAAGCTCCTTGGAAGGTGTGGTAAATGTTTTTGGAGTGTTATAAAGGCAAAACAGTTTTTATAACGGGTCATACGGGCTTTAAAGGTTCATGGCTGAGTCTATGGCTAACGTCAATGGGCGCGAATGTGATAGGGTATTCACTCCCTAGCGTAACACATCCAAACCATTTTGAGCTTATCCGTCTTGATATGGAAACATACCTTAAAGATATCAGGGATTTAGATGCACTCAAGCAAGCCATCGAAACAACACAGCCGGACATCGTATTTCATCTGGCTGCTCAACCACTTGTCCGCTATTCGTACAACAATCCTATTGAGACTTTTGAAACCAATATTATGGGGACTGCGAATCTTTTGGAGGCTTGCAGGGGGATTAGCACTATCAAAGGGGTTGTCGTCATTACGACTGATAAATGTTATGAAAATAAAGAGTGGCTCTATGGTTACCGAGAAAACGATCAGCTTGGCGGATATGATCCGTACAGTGCGAGTAAAGCGGGTGCTGAAATAGTGGTAGCGAGTTACAGAAGCTCTTTTTTTAACCCACAGAATTTTAACCAAACGCACCAGACGCTGATCGCTACGGCAAGATCAGGCAATGTCATAGGGGGCGGAGATTGGTCTGAAGATAGATTGATACCCGATATGGTACGTGCTGCAACAACGGACCAAACCGTATACCTCCGAAATCCAAATGCAACTAGGCCTTGGCAGCATGTTTTGGAGCCGCTGGGCGGGTATTTGCTTTTGGGACAAAAACTCATGGAAGGGAAAAGTGAGTTTGCAGAGCCTTGGAACTTCGGACCAACGATTGACTCCAATAAAAAAGTGTCAGAGGTACTGGAAGCATCCAAAAAGATTTGGAACAAGGTGAATTTTGAGATAGACGACAGTGAAAACCATCCTCATGAAGCAGGTTTGTTAATGCTCGATTGCTCAAAAGCCTATCATAAGCTCGGGTGGAAGCCAAAATGGGATTTTCAAAGCTCTGTTGCAAAAACGATTGAGTGGTACAAGCTCTTTTATGAGAGCGGAGAGATATTAACCCATCACCATTTACGAGAGTACTGTGAAGAAATTTGATTTTGAAGAGAGCTCGTTAAGGGGAGTGTTTCATTTGACCCCTAAGCCGATAGAAGATAGCAGGGGATATTTTGAGCGGCTTTTTTGCGAAGAAGACTTTGCCAAGATCGGATTAGCCAAAAAGATTGTCAATATTAATCACACCTATACGAAGCAAAAAGGGACGATAAGAGGATTTCATTTTCAATATCCACCCTCTTCAGAGACCAAAATCGTGATGTGCCTCAAAGGTTCCGTATACGATGTGGCTGTTGATCTTCGCAAAGGTTCCCCTACTTTTTTGGGCTGGCATAGTCAGGTCTTGAGCGCAGAAAAGCGAAATATGCTTTTGATCCCGGAAGGATTTGCTCACGGATTTCAGACCTTGGAAGATGATGTAGAACTGCTCTACTTGCATACAGGTTTTTATTCTGAGCAGTTGGAGGGGGGATTACTCTATAACGATCCAAAAATAAATGTATCGTGGGCGTTGGAACCTATAGAGGTATCCCAAAGAGATAAAGCACATGCGTTAATAGCAGATAATTTTGAAGGTATTGACGTATGAAATGCAGATTTTGTAACCATGAAGTGACGCATGAGTTTCTAGATTTACTCAATGCGCCTCCATCAAATTCGTATTTGACATTGGAGAAGCTCAATGAACCGGAAACTTTTTATCCTTTAAAAGTTCTTGTTTGTGGGCATTGTTTTTTAGTACAAGTAGACGAGTATCAAAAAAGTAATGAACTTTTCAATGCTGATTATCCCTATTTTAGTTCGATGTCAAGCAGTTGGCTGGAGCATGCTAAAAACTATGTTGAAATGATTACACACCAGCAAAATCTTCATCAGCATTCACAAGTGATAGAGATAGCCAGTAATGACGGGTATTTACTCCAATTTTTTAAATCAAAAAACATACCGTGTTTGGGTGTGGAGCCGACGAAAAGCACGGCCGATGTAGCACGAAGCAAAGGGATTGATGTCATTGAGGATTTTTTTGGAGAGCGATTAGCCGGGCATCTACCAAAAGCCGATTTGATACTCGGAAACAATGTTTTAGCCCATGTACCGAATATTAACGATTTTGTAAAAGGGCTCAAGATTGTGTTAAAACAAAAGGGGATTATTACGATGGAGTTCCCGCATCTTTTGAATCTCATCGAAAAAAATCAATTTGACACCATCTACCATGAGCACTTTTCTTATCTCTCTCTCATGACAACCATGAATATTTTTAAAGCGCATGGATTACAGGTATATGACGTCGAAGAGCTTTCAACACATGGGGGAAGCTTAAGAATCTACGCCACTCACATTGAAAACACTGTCTCAGCTACACAACAATTAGCAACTGTTTTAGAAAAAGAGATGTCTGCAAATCTTCATAAAATAGAAGGGTATAATGGTTTTCAAATAAAAGCTAATAATATAAAGTACGATTTTTTAAACTTTTTACTTAAAGCCAAAAGTGAAAATAAAAAAGTCATAGGTTATGGTGCTGCCGCCAAGGGGAATACTCTGTTAAACTATTGCGGAATTAAAAATGATTTGATCGATTTTGTGGTGGACAAAGCGCCATTGAAAATCGGTAAATATCTTCCTGGTAGCCATATACCTATTGTCACAGAGGAGAGGGTAAGAGAGCTAAAGCCCGATTTTGTAGTCATTTTCCCTTGGAATATTAAAGAAGAGATTTTCAATCAACTTGAGTATATCAAGGAGTGGAATGGCAAATTTTTGGTAGCAATACCTTATATAGAAATAATGAATGGCTAATAGATGAAGCAACAAATAGCAAAAAATGGATTTATTAAAATTGCCAACTTTTTCAGTAACGATGAAATTAATTCTATGATAAATGATATTCAAATTGTTGGTAGTTTTATTGGAGATGATTTCTCTTTTATTGGACCAGATCCCTATAAAGACAACAATACAATTAAACAATCACAACTTTATGATCAGCTTAAATATTTACCAAGTCTATACAAAATAGCATCTTCTGATAAAGTGTTGAATTTAGCCAGAGAGTTAGGATGTGGCTTTCCTGCAATTATGAAAAGTTGCAATATGCGCATTGATAAACCAAATAATATGAAGCATCTTTTTGACTGGCATCAAGATAGTCTTTATCTTCTTGGGTCATATTACGCATTGACGTTCTGGATACCTATGACCCCTGTGAATGCAAATAATGGCTCCGTTGAAGTCATTCCAGGAACCCATTTAAGTGGGATATATCCGTATGAAAAAATAAGTGATAAAAGTATCGATAAAATGACTTACTTATTGCAACGTGATGTTAAAATAAAAGATATGTCAAGCGAGCTGGAAGAGCAAAAGGTTCTAATTGATGCTAACGTTGGTGACGTAATCGTTTTTTACCAAATGTTATTACATAGAAGTACACCAAATATCTCTAATCAAACACGATGGACAGCACAAATTAGGATTTCAGATTTATTGGATAAAAGTTATTATGAGCAAGGTTGTCCAATGGGTGAAGTGACTAATATTTATTATACAGATTATAAAAAATAAATTTAAATACTAAAGGTCTATCTATGAAATCTGTACTTGAAAACAAATTAGAACCGAAAAAAAACTCACAGCAAAATCTTGATTATTATAAAACATTAGAAGAATTTTATGATAACGATCCGTGCAGTTCATTACTAAAGATTAGATCCTTTGCTTTATATACCCCACGGCAGGTTTTAACTGATTATCTTGTACGGTATGAATTATTTAAACAGATTGTGGATATTCCAGGTTCAATATTTGAGTTTGGTGTATTCAATGGGCAAGGGTTAATGAGTTTTGCTAATTTTAGTGCGATAGCAGAACCTTACAATACTAGTAGAAGAATTTTTGGATTTGACACATTTCAAGGTTTCGCGAGTGTTAGCATGGAAGATCAAAAAAATAATTCATCTTTTGTAGCAGAAGGTAACTATGATATTGATTCATACACGAGAATAAAACATTCAATTGAATTGTTTAATACCAATAGGAGCGTCGGTCATATACCCAAAGTAGAATTGATAAATGGAGATGTTTGTGAAACCTTGCCTAAGTTTCTTGAAGAAAATCCACATGTTATTGCTTCCTTGATTTATCTTGATATGGATATTTACAGACCAACTAAAACTGTACTGGAAATGCTTCTGTCAAGAGTTCCAAAGGGTGGGGTAATCGTATTTGATGAACTGAATATGAAAGACTTTCCAGGGGAGACAGTTGCTTTGCTGGAGGTTCTTAATTTAAATAAAATAGCCTTAAGAAGATTGCCTTTTTGTAGTAGAATAAGCTACTTTGTGATGGAGTAACTTCTTGATGAAGCAGTGTGGTATATGAGTTTGCACTTTACAGTTCTCGGTGCGAATGGTTTTATCGGTAGGCATCTTGTTGAGCACTTGAAAAATCAAGGGTACGAGTGTGATACTCCTGCGAAGTATGATGACTTTATCTTTAGTAAGCACTTGGGGCATGTAATATACGCTATTGGACTGACAGCAGATTTCCGCACGCGTCCCCTTGATACGGTTGAGGCACATGTGTGTGTTTTACGTCGCTTGATGAAGGAGGGAAGCTTTGACTCGCTAACATATCTTTCTAGCACTAGGCTCTATTCAGGTTCAAGTAGTACCAGCGAAACAGCAGCTCTTGTAGTTAATCCATATAAGTTGGAAGATTTATATAATATCTCAAAGCTGATGGGGGAATCGCTTTGTTTACACGCCGGTAAGGCAAATACAAAAGTGGTACGCTTATCAAATATTGTAGGGTTAAGATCTGATTCTGATTCTTTTATCGATCAGTTATTGGAAGAGGGGTATACTGCAGGAAGTATAAAACTGCATACTGCATTGGATTCAAAAAAAGATTATCTTTACATTGATGATGCTGTTTCGTTAATAGGGGCTATTGCATTATCCTCAAAGAGTGGAATCTTTAATGTTGCAAGCGGAGAAGGGGTAGAAAACGCTCAAGTAATCGATTTCTTGGAAACGGAAATG
>JAUXSZ010000012.1 GCA_030679635.1 Sulfuricurvum sp.
GAAAACAAAGGGAAGATAGAAGATGCTCTCAAACAAGGAAAACTCCAAGGTATAAGCCTCATTCATAAGGGTAAATATGCGCTTATGATACTAAAACCGGTGAGTGAAATCGGGGGAGAACAGACCGCTTACATGGTCGAAATCACCCCAAACCACAACATGTTTATTACGCAGTGGAATCAGTTTTTGGCATTATGGATCACCCTTTCTCTCTTGTTAGCGTTGTTGATGTGGTACATTTACCGGTATAACCGTTCGGTGATTTTTTTGGAACAGTATAAAAACGCCATTGAAGAGAGTATGATTGTCTCTCGAACGGATGAAAAGGGAATTATCACCGCTGTCAACCCTCTCTTTGTGAAAATTAGCGGGTACAGCGAAGAGGAACTGATTGGAAAGCCGCACAGTATCGTCCGCCATCCTGATACCCCCATAGCGGTTTTTAAAGGGATGTGGAGGACGATACGGCGAGGGAAGAATTGGCACGGTGACATGCAAAATCTTACTAAAGATGGGAAATCCTATTTTGTGAAGAATTTAATCTGTCCTATTGTGGATGAAGATGGGAAAGTTTTGGAATATATCGGCCTACGCGAAGACATTACGGAAATTGAAAACAGCCGTTTAAAGGCGCAGGAAGCAGAGCGGATTAAAGCGGCATTCGTAGCCAACATGAGTCATGAGATTCGAACTCCGATTAACGGCATTGACGGATTTGTCCATTTGCTCTCAAAATCTTCTCTTGATACCAATCAACGCCGTTATCTTTCAATTATTGAGAGTTCGTTGGAGACGCTGCTGCATATTGTTAATGATGTTCTTGATTTTTCGAAAATCGAAGAAGGAAAAATTGAGATTGAGTGGATTGAGAGTCATCCAAAAAATCAATTACCACCGGTTTTTGAGCTCTTTAGCCCGCAAGCTGAGCTTAAGAAGATTGATTATCGGCTGATGTTGGACGATAACTTAGCGGAGTGTCTGCTCCTTGATATCCTTCGGATCAAACAAGTCATCAGCAATCTGATAAGCAATTCACTTAAATTTACACCCGAAGAAGGGTCGGTTCAGCTGAAAATAGAGGTAGTGAAGGATACGGCCAGTGAGCAAATCGTGCGCTTTAGTGTGACCGATACGGGCATCGGTATTCCCAAAGAGAAGCAGGGAAAAATTTTTGAGAAATTTACACAAGCCGATGCGTCGACAACACGTCAATACGGCGGTACAGGTTTAGGTCTGTCGATCGCTTATGCTATGGTTGAGCTTATGGGGGGCGTCCTTGAAATTCAAAGTGAAGAGGGAAAAGGGAGCATATTTTCTTTCCAGCTTAAAGCCCGTAAATGTACTAAATTAGAAGCAGAGCCATTAGAGATTAATGATGAAACCGGGATATCCTTGGCTCTCAAGGTATTGGTGGTGGATGATTATGAGATCAACCGGATGCTTATCGGTGAGGTTCTGAGTTTTCATTACGGTATTAGTGCTGATTTTGCCAACAATGGGGAAGAGGCTGTTGCAATGGTGGATAAAAATAGCTATGATCTGGTATTCATGGACGTTAATATGCCGGTTATGGATGGTATTACAGCAACCCATATCATTAGAAAAACAGATACCATGCTCCCTATCATTGCTTTGACGGCCAACGCGATGGAAGGGGACAGTGAAAAGTTTATAGGGGAGGGGATGAACGATTATCTCATCAAACCTTTAGACTATGCGGAACTGAAGCGGGTGCTGATGCGCTTTTCCAACATGAAGAGGATTTTATGAGAAACGTCGATTATGACAAAGAGGTTCAACGGCTTGAAGAGGTATTTTCCGAGTTAAAAACGATGTTGCATTTGTCGGATGAGATCATTATCCGACTCAATGATAAATTTTTTGAAAGCATCGCCGTTACTCTTGAAAAACTAAGGGAAGCCATTAATACGGAAGAGTATGAATCCATTGAGATGCATGCACATTCGGTAAAAGGGAGCGCAGCTTCATTACGTTACACCCTCATCAGTGAAATAGCCCAAGGGTTAGAAAAAAGTGCCAAAGCAAAAGAAAACTACCCATATGAACAAGAGTTGAGCAAACTTTCAGATGAATTTACCGCAGCCGCTCATGGATATCTCTTATGGAAAAAGCAAAGGGACTCCTAGCTTTTTTATTCTGCGGTTAACCGCCCACGCATGAGAAAGTAAATCCCGATTCCGATACCGCTCCAGAGGGCAAAGCGTACCCATGTGTGCCATTCCAACCCGGCCATAATAAACATCAAGAGGGCGAAGTTTAGGGGGATGAGTATCCAAAACATCGGTACACGAAAACTTCCTACCAGCCCTTTTTTACGTAACAAGACAATCGCCACGGCAACAATGAAATAGGCAAACAGTGTTCCGATATTGACCAGCTCCGCTAAGACTTTGAGCGGTACAAAGCCGGCTAAAAAAGCAAGGAAGAAACCGCCGATAAGGGTGAGTTTAAAAGGGGTGTTATACTTTGGGTGGACTTCACACAGTTTTTTTGGCAAAAAACCATCCCGTGAGAGGGCAAATGCAATGCGGGTAAATCCAAGCCCCATCACCAGCATCACCGTTGTAATGGTCAAAACGGCCCCCAGTGCGATAAAACTGGCAAGGAAGGGCTCATCAACTTTTAGCATCGCATAGGAGAGGGCATGGGGCACATCGAGATCTTGGTAGCTGACCATTGAGGTGAGGGTAAAGCTGACAAGGATAAAAAACATCGTTGAAAATGCGAGCGAGAGCATCAGTGCTTTTGGAATGACTTTGGTAGGGTCTTTGGTCTCTTCCGCCACGGTGGAGATGGCATCGAATCCCAAATAGGCGAAGATGATCAAACTCGTTGCATGCCATACCCCCTCCCATCCAAAAGGGAAAAAGTTACGAATATTGTTGATATCGAAATGTTGCAATCCGAAGATGACAAAGACTGACAGAACAGCTATTTTAATGTAGACGATAATATTATTGACCCGTGCGCTTTCTTTGATTCCGATTGCAAGGAGGGTGAAGATGACTAAGATAACCAAAAAGGCGCTAATATCGACAAATGTCCCTTTGGCCGGGTCATACGCACCACTGAGAGCCGTGGGGAGTGCGAGATGAAAGTTGGTTTCGATAAAGGTGCGAAAATAGCCAGACCATCCTGTTGCAACGGCACTGGTGGCGACACCGTATTCAAGCAGCAGATTCCACCCTACCAACCATGCGAAAAATTCACCCAGTGTAGCGTATGTGTAGTTATAGGCACTTCCAGAGACCGGATAGATAGAGCTCATTTCGGCATAGATCATCGCCGTTATACCAATTGCGATGGCGCCGATTAGAAAAGAGAGGACGATAGCAGGACCCGCCGTGGTTGCGGCCGCTTGTCCAGTGATGACGAAGATTCCCGCCCCGATGATCGCCCCAACACCGATAAAGGAGACATCCAGAAGAGTCAAATGGCGTCCAAGTCCGGAACCACCTATTTTTGGAATTTTGGTAGTGAATAGTCCCATAAATACCTACTTTTTTTTGGTAGATTTTACAGTAAAGTAACAAAAAGTTATCGGAAAGAAGAGAGTTTTTTGAAAGAAAATGATTTTGAAATTATTTATAGAAGAAGTAATCAACAAGTTGGTGCGGATGGGGAGACTTGAACTCCCACACCGTGAGGCACCAGATCCTAAGTCTGGCGTGTCTACCATTCCACCACATCCGCACATAAATCTAAGGTGGTACGCCCTAGAGGATTCGAACCTCTGACCGATGCCTTAGAAGGGCATTGCTCTATCCAACTGAGCTAAGGACGCGAGTAACTATATGGTGCGCCCGATAGGGTTCGAACCTATAACCTACGGATCCGAAGTCCGTTACTCTATCCAATTGAGCTACGAGCGCAATAATCTTCTAAAACATCGAAAATCAAAAAGGTTTTTAAATAAACCGATATGGGGTGGGATGCGGGGCTCGAACCCGTGACCCCCGGCACCACAAACCAGTGCTCTAACCAACTGAGCTAATCCCACCATAACAAAAGTGTTTATTTAAAATTCGAATATTAAAACAAAAATAGTGGTCGGGGCGAGAGGACTCGAACCTCCGGCCCCTTGGTCCCAAACCAAGTACTCTAACCATACTGAGCTACGCCCCGACACTTCATCTAATCTGAACTCTTTTGGAGCTGAATTAGTGAGGCGAAATTATAGTCTATTGTTCTTTAAATGTCAAGATGTTTTTTTAAAACTGTATCATTCCATCAATTGGAGAAGATGCAGTTGCGTATGGGCGCTTGGGAATACGTCCTGCAAGGTAGCTCAATCGACCTGCAATAACGGCATTTTTCATGGCTTCTGCCATTAGCATCGGATTTTGTGCCTGCGCAATCGCCGTGTTGGTCAAAATACCATCCGCACCCAGCTCCATTGCCAGTGCGGCATCCGAAGCACATCCGATACCTGCGTCAACGATAATAGGCACTTTTACCGCTTCGCGTACAAACACGATGTTATAACGGTTCTGTATTCCCAAACCGCTGCCGATAGGTGCTGCGAGCGGCATAATTGCATGCGCACCCGCATCCTCAAGACGGCGTGCCATAATCGGATCATCTGATGTATAGGCCATAATAGTGAAACCGTCTTTGGCTAACACTTCACATGCTTTGATCGTCTCTAAAACATCGGGATAGAGCGTTTTTAGGGTATCCCCGATCACTTCGAGTTTGATCAAATCAATCCCCGTCGCTTCACGTGTGAGGCGGAAAAGGGTGATCGCCTCTTCGGCTGTGGTACACCCTGCTGAATTGGGGAGGAATTTGACATTGGTTCCCGCAAAGGTATCGCGTAAATTTGCCTCGTTCGGATTGGTGATGTTCAAACGGCGAACCGCGACGGTGATGAGTTGGGAACCGCTAGCGAGTGTGGCCGCTTTGGTCGTTTCAAAAGAGTCGTATTTGCCACTTCCGACGATGAGACGGCTTCCGAGGGTGTATTTTCCAATTTGTAAGGTATGCATCAGTGTCCTTTTATGATCAATCTTTGAGAATGTTGATAATGCTTTGGGGTAAAATTTCGTACTCTAGTGCACGGATTTTAGCCGAAAATCCTTCTAAATTATCGGTTGAATCTTTGGTAAAACTTTTTTGCAAGATTATTTTTCCCCCGTCGAGCTCATCGCTCACCCAGTGGACGCTGACACCGCAGACATTTTGGTCGCTCTCAAAACTTTCTTTAATGGCATGAGCCCCTTTGAAAGCGGGTAGGAGTGAGGGGTGCAGATTGATGGAACGGATTTGGGTCGTAAACACGGGGGTCAATATTCTCATAAATCCGCACAAAACGACGAGATCAGGAGTGTATTTGCCGATTATCTCAACCAATGCGGCATCGTAGCTCTCCCGATTTTCAAACAGGGTGTGGGAAAGAATTTCGACGGGGATATCGGCATCTTGCGCCTTAACAATTCCTCCGGCGTTTGGATTGTTGGTGAGTGCGCAGGTGATAATCGCGTGCTGACGATGGATCTTATGAATCAAATTGGAGAGGTTTGTCCCCTCTCCGCTGAATAAAACGACGATTCTTTTCATAACGCTGTGATCCCATCAATAATGTCAAAAGGGGTGAGGGCATAGTTGTGTCTACAGAATTTTTGTGCGGAGAGAGTATGGGAAAGAGAGGCGTAAACGACCGCATCTATCGGGCTGTATTCTTGGGCGAGCAATGCACCGATAAGCCCGGTGAGGACATCGCCGCTCCCCCCTTTGGCTAACGCTACGGTACCGTGTCCATTGATAAAAAAGCGGTCATGTTGCCCGATAATGACATTGGCCCCTTTGAGCACTAGCACGGCGGAGGGATACGCTGCACAAAAATTCTCAACGTAGCCAAAACGGTCGTTTTGCAAGGTTGTTACGTCAATATCGGCAATGCCGCAAATACGCAAAATTTGGGTGAACTCTTTGGGATGAGGGGTGAGGACGATTTGGTCACGTGTGAGCAGTTTGGGAAACATCGGATGCCAAAAGAT
This sequence comes from Sulfuricurvum sp., assembly GCA_030679635.1. Classification (GTDB taxonomy): domain Bacteria; phylum Campylobacterota; class Campylobacteria; order Campylobacterales; family Sulfurimonadaceae; genus Sulfuricurvum. Next base: position 6,021 of record JAUXSZ010000012.1, read on the forward strand.
ATCCGCATCGAGTACCAAAGGATAGCTATTGTCGAGCAATTTTGTCAGCTCATCATCGCAAAATTCACTCCCTAGCCCCATCCCGAGGGCGATGGCCGTTGTGGTTGAGGGGAGGGAATGGCTCTGCATCAGCTCATAAGGGATGTGGACGTTTTCGTTGCTCACGAGGCTCACCAGACCCGTACCGAAACGTAGAGCTGCGGAGCCTGCGATAACCGATGCCCCGATTTTTTCTCCGCATATGAGGCTCAGATGTCCGTAACTTCCTTTGTGCGTTGAGGTGCGGATACGGTGAGGAAGTTGCAGATCGGTAGCGTCAAGAAGTTGCCAATTCGAAGGGATTTCATAGCGTATGCGAGAAACGCCCAAGTCAGTTACGACGATCTCTCCGACGATCTCTTTGGCGGCGTCACTGAACATGCACCGTTTTAACCCTCCCATGGTGAGGGTTAAATCTGCTCGAAAAACATGAGGATCGAGGGTGCCGTTTGGAAAGAGGCCCGTGGGGACGTCGCACGCGATTTTGAAAGCTTGTAAGTTATTGAGCAAATCTAATAATTCTTGCGTGGCGGGGTCAAGTGGACGATTAAGCCCACTTCCAAAAAGGGCATCCACAATCACATCGTAATGTGCATGAACGGTATACTGGGTTGAAACCTTGTAATCTCCCTCTAGTAATCGCGCGAGAATCAATCCATCGGCTCCATTGTTACCGGGACCACAGACGATAAGAAGTGAAGAGTCGTGGGCAAAACGCTCACGAATAGCACGCTCCAATCCCATAGCGGCATGTTCCATCATGAGTGCTTCGCTAAGCCCATATTGAGCAACGGCGCGTTGATCGAGGGTGGCGGTTTCGATATAGAGATTTTGCATAAATGCACCTGTTTTGAAGGGTTATTGGAGTATAATTATTTTATGAATAACGATTATATCGCAATAGCCAAAAAGACACTTGAAATCGAAGCGCAATCCTTGCGTGAAGCGGTGGAAAAAATAGGGGATGAGATCACCCGAACCGTAGAGATTATCTTAGCATGCCGCGGAAAACTGGTCATTACGGGCGTCGGTAAATCAGGGCTCATCGGAGCCAAGATCGCCGCCACGTTTGCCTCCACAGGGACACCGAGCTTTTTTCTCCATCCTACCGAAGCGCTTCACGGCGACTTGGGGATGATTGGGAAAGAGGATGTGGTTCTGGCCATCAGTTACAGCGGCGAGAGCGAAGAACTCAGCTCGATTCTGCCGCACATCAAACGCTTTAATATCCCCCTTATCGGGATGACCCGAAACGGTGAGTCGACGCTGGGACGTTACAGTGACGAAGTGATCAACATCAACGTAACCCAAGAAGCGTGTCCTCTGGACATCGCCCCGACGAGTTCGACGACGCTGACGCTTGCTATGGGAGATGCTCTTGCCGTCTGTTTGATGAAGGCACGAAATTTCCAAAAAGAGGATTTTGCGTCGTTTCATCCGGGCGGCGCGTTGGGGAGAAAGCTGTTTGTTAAAGTCAGTGATTTGATGCGTACTCAAAATCTCCCGATTGTGGATGAAAATACCCCCCTCAAAGAAGCGATTTTAACGCTGAGCGAGGGAAGATTGGGGACCGTAATGCTCACCGACTCTCAGGGAAAACTCTCAGGCCTTTTGAGTGACGGGGACATTCGCCGCGCTTTGATGCATGCCGATTTTTCACTGGAAACTCCTGCCTCCGTCTATGCGACCCATAATCCGTTTACGATTAACGATGCAACGTTATTGGCATCCGATGCTCTCGTACTCATCGAGAATAAAAAAATCCAGTTGCTGGTGGTCACCGAACCTTCCGGCGTTATACAAGGTGTTTTGCACCTTCATACTCTTGTGGAAGCAGGTATCTCATGATGCGTTTAAACAAATTTATCGCCCACTACTCGACCTATTCGCGTCGTGAAGCGGATCAAGCAATTTTGGACGGTTATGTCCGTATTGATGGGGAGATTGAAAAAAATCCTGCCATCCAAGTCGATGAGCGTCGTGCCGACGTCAGCATAAGCGGCAACAAGGTGACCGCACAGGATCAATTCACCGTGATCGTGTATAACAAACCGCGCGGTGAGTTAGTGACGAAAAAAGATCCGCAAGGACGTAAAACGATCTACGATTCCCTCTCTAAAAATTATCGCCACTTTATCCCTGTAGGGCGATTGGATTATGCGTCTGAGGGGTTGTTGCTTCTCACCGATGCGTCACGTGTTGCCACGGCACTCATGACCTCCAAGATGGAGCGTGTCTACCGTATCAAGATCAAAGGTGCCGTAAGCGAAGCGATGAAAGTCGCGATGGGTGAGGGGCTGGAGCTCGAAGACGCAACGGCGGGGGCTCATGAGCACTCAAAAGTGGAGTCGATGAGTTTCGCCCCTTTTTATGCCTATCAAGTGCAAAAAGACCAAGGGGATTATTCGATCCTTAAAGTAGCGATCGGCGAGGGGCAAAATCGTGAGCTTCGCCGCTTTTTCGCCCATTTCGGTGTCGAAGTGGTTGACCTCAAGCGTCTGAGTTTCGGCGGTATCGATTTGAACAATCTTCCCACGGGAAAAGTGCGATTTTTGGAACGCAATGAGTACACCTCTTTGAGAGGATTTGTGGACGGCATCGAGAGAACAGCTACGCTCAAAGAGAAGCAAAAACCGGCACAGAGCCCTTTTGGAAAAGAGAGAAGCACCTCAGAGAAGGGGAGCTATACCAAAGATAAAAGCAGCGATGAAAAAGGGGCTTTCGGAAACGATAAGAGCCGATCTGAAAAACCTGCTTTTACGAAAGAGAAAGCGAAGCCGGAAAAAAGAGCCTTTACGAAAGATAAGAGCAAGGCTAAAGCGAAGCCGGAAACCGATAGCTTCAGCACCAACAAATACAATCCAGAGAAAAAATACGCAATGGGGGGTCGAAAGAAATGAAAACACTCAAGTTTCCAACCAGTCATAAAACTCAGGTGATGGACATTACGGCAGAAGTCAAAGAAGCGGTCATTACCTCAGGGATCAAAGAAGGGATATGCGTCGTATTTACGCCGCATACTACGGGAAGCGTATTTGTCTTTGAAAACGCCGATCCGAACTTGCGCCGAGATCTTTTGATGGCATTGAGTAAAGTAATCCCCAGTGATGTATTGTATTCTCATGTCGGTGACAATGCTGCAGCGCATCTTAAATCATCGCGTATGGGGGTATCGGTCAGTATTCCGGTGGTTGACGGACGTCCGATTTTTGGAAAATGGCAGGGGATCTTTTTCGGCGAGTTTGACGGTCCTCGGCAGCTGCGCGAAGTAATGATCAAGGTCATTGCAGGTTAAAGTGGCCGATTACACCTATCTTCTCCGCCCCAAAACGTTTGATGAGGTAGTAGGGCAATCTCACCTCTGCTCAATCGAAGCCCCATTGCGCTCTCTAACCCAAAGCGGTAGTTTGACCCACAGTTTTTTTTACGGACCTCCAGGATCCGGTAAGACGACATTGGCCCGTATCATTGCCAGTGTTATGGGATATCCCTTTTACGAATTCAACGCCACCTCCCTTAAAATCGATAGCTTGCGCAAAATATTTGACCAATACGAAAACACACTGGAAAAGCCGCTTATTTTTATCGATGAGGTGCACCGTCTGGCCAAGAATCAGCAAGAGGTGTTATTGCCGGTTATGGAAAAGAACAGTGTGTTAGTCATAGGTGCATCGACCGAAAATCCCTATTTTTCGTTAACTGCGGCGATGCGATCGCGCTCTTTGCTGTTTGAATTGCATACGATAGGTTTTGAAGCGTTAGCCGATTTGTTAGCACTTGCATGTTCAAAAGAAAACATAGAAATAGAAGATGAGGGGAGAGATTATCTCATCGCAAGCTCGGGGGGCGATGCACGGGCGATGCTGAAACTCCTTGAAGTTGCCCAGGCGCTGAAGAAACCAATAACCCTGAGTCTTCTTAAATCGCTACGTCCGGCAGCGCAGAGTTTGGGCAGTTCGGAAGCGGGTGTCCATTACGATTTGGCTTCTGCCCTGATCAAAAGTATTCGGGGGTCTGATGCGGATGCTGCGATCTATTATCTCGCCCGTTTGATAGAGGGGGGCGAACCGCCTGAATTTATCGCCAGACGGCTGGTCATTCTTTCCAGTGAAGATGTCGGAAATGCCAATCCTCAAGCCTTAACGTTATGCACCTCTGCCATGATGAGTGTTAAACAAATCGGCTATCCGGAAGCGCGGATCATCCTCGCCCAAGCGGTTATTTATCTGTGTGCTTCTCCCAAATCCAATACGGCCTATATGGCGATCAAT
>JAUXSZ010000027.1 GCA_030679635.1 Sulfuricurvum sp.
AGGTTGACATTTAATTTCTTCGCCAATTCAACCGAACGGTTTTGAAGAACTTTGGCTCCCAAAGAGGCCAGTTCCAACATCTCATCATAACTGATCCGATCCATCTTACGCGCCTTTGGCTCGATACGGGGATCGGTGGTATAAATACCGTCAACATCGGTATAAATTTCACATAAATCGGCTTTCAATGCCCCTGCAAGGGCAACGGCAGAAAGATCCGATCCCCCACGTCCCAGTGTTGTTACTTGGCCCGTTTCGCTCACCCCTTGAAAACCAGCGACAACAACCACTTTTCCCTGTTCCAATTCCGCATGCATAAGGGAGGGATCAATGGCTTCAATACGCGCTTTGGTGTGGACACTGTCCGTCACGATTCCCGCTCTACGGCCACTCATTGAGGCCGCTTTGTGTCCCATGGCATTGAGTGCGATAGAGAGTAACGCTGCTGTCACCCGCTCCCCCGAACTCAGTAACATGTCCACTTCGCTTCGCTCAGGGGTAGAAGTATAATGTTCGGCATAAGCAATCAATTTATTCGTTTCACCGCTCATGGCCGACACAACAACAACGACTTGATGTCCCTCTTTAAGCGTTTGAGAAATTCGGTTAGCAACATTTTGAATGCGCTCTAAATCTCCGACACTGGTTCCCCCAAATTTTTGTACGATAAGCATTACAGATACCCCTCTGCTTTAAAATGTGAAATAACCACTTCATAGATCGGTTTTTTGAAATGAGCGATATTCCCGTACAGTTCTTCCATACCCACAAACCGATATTCCTTGAATTCCGGATGTTTCGTATCCAAATTGATTTTGGCATTTTTTTTGAGCCGGACCAAATAATAGCGTTGTTTTTGTCCTGAAAACGGTGCCATTTTAAGGGCAACGTGGGAAGGGAAATCGTACGATATCCATTCGGGGTATTCAGCGATTATTTCCACTTTATTGGTTCCGATCTCCTCTTTTAGCTCTCGAAAGAGGGCCTCTTGAGGACTTTCCCCCTCATCGATTCCCCCTTGCGGAAACTGCCAAACTCCTACCAAATCATTTCGCTCAGCAATGAAAATTTGACGCTCTTCAGGATACGAACTGGAGACGATAATAGCTGCGACATTGGGACGATAAAATTTTTGTTGGCTCATTTTCTATCTTTTTTCGTATGATTGTAGAGTATTCACCATTAAAAAAAGTATAATTCGCCATGCTTTTATACATTCATATCCCTTTTTGCGACAGCAAATGCTCTTATTGTGCCTTTAACTCTTATGTTGATAAGTTTTCTCAACGCGAACGATACATGGACGCGTTAAGCGTTCAGCTCGAAGTTGAATTAAAACGTTTTAATGTCAACTCTTCCAATCGTATTGAAACGGTTTTTATAGGCGGCGGAACTCCATCGACCGTTGATCCCACATTGTATGCCTCATTATTTCAGGCCATTACCCCTTATTTGAAACCAGGGGCCGAGGTAACCTCCGAAGCCAACCCCAACAGTGCCACCAAAGAGTGGCTTGAGGGGATGAAATTATTGGGCGTCAACCGCATCAGCTTTGGCGTGCAGAGTTTTAACGATCATAAACTCAAAACACTCGGGCGTGCTCACAACACGCAACATGCTCTTGAAGCGATCCGCAACGCAGCCCTCATCGGTTACGAGCATCTCTCCCTCGATCTTATATACGGAGTCCAGGGAGACACCAAAAATCTGCTAAAAGCGGATATAGCCCAAGCGTTTTCTCTCCCCATTGATCACATCAGTCTCTATGCCCTCACCATCGAGGAAGATACGGCATTTGAAAAATCCCCCGAAATGGCGAACGAAGAGCTCGATCTCACCCAGTGGCTGTTTGACGAAATAACGGCAAAAGGGTTCGCGCAGTATGAAATTTCCAATTTCGGACAGAGTCAATCGCAACACAATCTTGGGTACTGGGAGCACAAACCCTACATCGGGTTAGGAGCAGGTGCAGTAGGATTTTTAGACGCCAAGCGTTTTTATCCCACAACCGATATTGAAGCATACATCAAGGACCCTCTTTTGATAAAAGAAGAAGTTTTAAGCCCCGCAGAACTCTTGAATGAAAAACTTTTTCTAGGATTTCGAAGCTGCGTCGGAGTGGACGAAACCCTTTTATCCAAAGCGCAGCGGGTTCAGGCACACCTGCTTTTGGACGGCGGCTTACTGGAACATCGAAATGGGCGCTTTTTTAATCCCAACTTTCTCCTCGCCGATGAAATCACCCTGAGGATTGAGGGGTATTAGAGCCCCCTTTTAAACTTATTTTTGATAAAATCGCTTTAACTCTTTAAAGAAATAAATAATAAGTAGGCAAACAGCATGTTTGGAATGGGTATAGGGGAAATCCTCGTCATCATTATCATCGCCGTTCTCTTCTTGGGACCCGATAAGCTTCCCTCTACGATGGTAGAGATCGCAAAATTTTTCCGAAGCGTCAAAGGGACGATCAATACCGCACGCGCAACGATCGAAGATGAGATCAAACTCTCCGGGATCAAAGAGAGTGCCCTTAACTATCAAAAAGAACTCACCGATGCCAGTTCCGAATTGGCACGTATTACCGACCTAACGGAACTCGGCGGCGATGTGAGTGCTTTGCGAAATGATCTCAGCTTGGACATGCCCGTCTCTGCGCCTGCCGCGCCAAAAGAACCTGAAGTAATTACCTTCGCACCCAAAAATAAAGAGGATGCTTAATGTTTGATGATTTGCGTCCCCATTTAGTAGAATTACGAAAACGCCTTGGAATAAGTGTTGCTGCTGTCATTCTTATGTTTTTTGTCATGTGGAGCTTTCACGACGCTTTACTCTCATGGATCACCCAACCCCTTATCGACGCATTAGCCACAACTGCGAAAATTTCCCGTAAGGCTGCCATGGGAATGATCGTCACTAGAGAATTATCGGAAGCTTTTTTTGTCGCGATGAAAGTATCCTTTTTTGCAGGACTTCTTGCGGCACTGCCTGTCATACTCTCTCAAATATGGCTTTTTATAGCACCCGGCCTTTATGCAAATGAGAAAAAAATGATGATCCCGATCGTCGTGGGAGGGACAGGGATGTTCCTCATTGGCGCAGCATTCGCTTACTATTTTGTAACCCCATTAGGCTTTGCCTTTTTCATCGAATTTGGAAGCGCCTCCTTTGTTCCGATGTATAACATTGGAGAATATGTTGATTTTTTCACCAAAATTTTATTTGGCTTCGGACTTGCATTTGAACTTCCTGTATTTTGCTATTTTCTAGCTCTGATGGGACTTATTGATGATCGTATGATGAAAGGCTTCTTTCGCTACGCTATTGTCTTGATCTTTATTTTAGCTGCCATTTTGACGCCTCCTGATGTTCTTAGTCAACTCCTGATGGCCGTTCCTCTGATCATTTTATATGGGATTTCTATCCTCATTGTTGCTGCTGTTAATCCGGCACCCAAAGAAGAGCCAGAGACACTCGAAGATGAAGAAGAGACGATTGACTAAAGACCCTCTGCTCACCTCCAGTTATGAATACCATCTCCCAGATGGCCTCATAGCAACCCATCCCTCCCATCCAAGAGACCACGCAAAACTCCTCGTTTACAATCGCAGTGATCGTTCCATAACGCATACCCGTTTTGACCGTTTGAATGATTTTTTACCCAAAGAGTGTGCCATCATTTTCAATGACACCAAAGTCATAAAAGCCCGTCTCTATGGGAAAAAAGAGAGCGGAGGTGCGATCGAGCTGCTCATCAACCGTCCCCTCAATGCCCATACGATCAATGTCTACATCAAAGGGCGTGTAAAACCCTCCACGATGCTTCTCTTCGAACATGATCTCAACGCTACCGTCACAGCAATGCATGAGGATGGATCGCGCGAAGTGACCTTTTCAGTGGGGAATAACCCTATCCGTTTCGAAGAACTTTTGCCCATTTTGGACACAATCGGCCATATCCCACTCCCTCCCTATCTTGGACGAGACGACAATGCCCAAGACGAGCGTGAATACCAAAGCGTCTTTGCCGTACACGAGGGGGCTGTTGCTGCCCCTACGGCATCACTGCATTTTACCGACGAGCTCTTTGCACACGTATGTGCCCATCATTCCCACGCGTTCGTAACGCTGCATGTAGGCTCTGGGACATTTAAGCCGGTCGAATGCACCACCATCACCGATCATCCCATGCACTCCGAATACTTTGAGATCTGCGCTGCCTCTTTGCGTCTTATAGAGAGTACAGTCCCTTTGTTGTGTGTCGGCACTACTTCTACGCGGACCGTCGAGTATCACGTCCGCACGAAAGAATCGCAGGGAGAAGCAAATCTTTTTTTGCACCCCCACAACCCTCCACTGCGCGTGGATCATCTGCTGACCAATTTTCATCTCCCCCAATCAACACTTTTAATGCTGGTGGCTTCTTTTGTGGGACTGGAAGAGACCCATCGCCTTTATCAAGAGGCTATTGATGAAAAATATCGGTTCTTTTCCTACGGTGACGCCATGTTAATCCTATAATTTCGTAATAAATATGATAAAATTACGCAATATTATTAAAGGGACTTCCCATGGATCAATTTTCACGAAGAAATTTTTTAGGTGCCGGCCTCATCCTCGGTGCTTCGACTCTTTTTGCTAAAGAAGCCGTTAAAACCGTTGTAACCCAAACCAAAGAGTTCGTCCCTCCGATCATTGCATTTCCGGAAAAAAAACCGATGAAAACCATCTCGGATCGCCCTCCTCTTCTTGAATCCTCTCGTGATATTTTCACGCAGGCGATTACACCGAATGATCAATTTTTTGTCCGTTGGCACATGCCGGATATCCCAACCTATATTGATCTTAACGAATTTCGTCTTGAAGTAAAAGGGAGCGTTCAAAATATACTTTCCCTCAGCATTGATGATCTTAAATCAAAATTTGAACCCGTTGAAATCACTTCGGTACTTCAATGTGGCGGTAACAGCCGAAAGTTCTATGCACAACAGACAGGCCAACCGACCCACGGTGTCCAATGGGGCCACGGTGCTATGGGGTGCGCTGTTTGGAAAGGGGCTCGGCTTAAAGACATACTGAATATGGCAGGAGTCAATGCAACTGCCAGATACGTAGGCGTCAATGGCTTAGAAAAACCGGCTGTGGACGAAACGCCGCACTTTTTCCGAGAAATGCCCATAGATGAAGCGCTTAGCGGTGAATTAATCGTTGCCTATGAAATGAATGGCGAAGATATCCCGTATCTCAATGGTTTTCCTCTTAAGCTCATCATTCCAGGCCATTTTTCAGACAGCTGGGTCAAAATGCTCTCAGAAATCACCGTATTGGATCACTACCGTAAATCCTTTTTTATGGATGTAGCGTATACCGTTCCTGATAACGACTGTGAATGTGTTATTTCAGGAAGTGATTTTGAGTACAAGCGCAAACCGATAACACAAATGAAAGTAAAATCGGTCATTGGCTACCCAACGCCCAATACCGTGATTAAAAAAGGGTCTCGCATCAAAGTAACCGGTGTTGCGTTTGATCAGGGGAAAGGGATCAAAGAGGTAATGATCTCCCTAGATGGCGGAAAAAGCTGGAGCGCAACCACGTTGCAAAAAGATTATGGCAAATACGCTTATCATCAATGGAACTACTCTTGGGAACCAAAAGCCAAAGGGGAATATATCATCATGGTTCGAGCGATCAATCGTATCGGTAACATTCAGCCTCTACCGGGTGACATCGGATGGAATGCAGGCGGATATCAATACAATGCCGTTGACAGTGTCAACGTGAAAATCGTTTAAGGAGAGATCATGAAAAAGAAATTATTATTTGCAAGCTTATTGTTTAGCGTATCGACCCTATTTGCCCAGGTCTCAAAACCCATAGAGATGCCTTATGTTGATTATCCGATCGAAAAGGGAGACCATGATGAAGTTACTCAACAGTACTGCCTCATCTGTCACTCTTTTGGCTATGTTTTGAATCAAGGGAAAAAAAGCCGTCCTTACTGGACCGGTACCGTTTCTAAAATGGTAAACGAGTTCAAAGCGCCCATCCCTAAAGAAGATCAACAAGTCATTGTTAACTACCTCGTCAAACATTACGGATATGAGAGTGACGCGAAGCACTAAAAATTTTATTTTAATACGCAAAAGGAATGCATCCCTTTTGCTACGCTAGCCGCTATGGCACTAAAGCTTACCTCTATACGAGGTAGAATACTTACACCACACATACCCTTCCGTTTCGTACGTCAATGAGACCGCCAAGCTCGGCTTCGAAAATCTCACTTGGAAATTTTGCCATCACCTCTTCATAACTTGGAGAGGTTCTACAAAATGCCATAAACAGGGTGTCATTGATTGTATTTTTGACCGACTTGGTAATAGACGCGACAAAATGGTCAAGGTTTTCAATCGCTGTTGCTTCTCCTCGAGAGAGGAGATGATGCGTCCCCTCACTCTCCCGTATGCGGTGAGGGAGTACGTATATTTGTTTTCCCATCTCCAACGCATATTCCACGCTTCGCATACTGCCGCTCTCCATATCGGCTTCCGCAACGATCAAACATTCTCCTAATGCCACAACGATCTCATTACGAACCACAAAGCTCCACTCTCTTGCCATAAAGTCCGGCTCAAACTGCGAAATGGTGAGCCCACTGTTTTCTATGGATTCGATGAGCCCTGCATTCGCTTTTGGATAGCGGATATTGATACCGCTGGGCAAGACGGCAATCGTATTATCAACGCCCGCACCCCCGTGAGCCAAACCATCTACACCTGCGGCGGCACCGCTGACGATAACCATCCCGGCGTGCGAGAGTTTTTTGGCCAATTCATACGTAACCGCGCGGGTATAGGGATTTGGACGGCGGGTTCCTACGATGGAGATTTTAGGACGAGAGAGCAGCTCAAGCGACCCCTTATAGGTAAGGCTCTTTGGGTACTGTTTCATCAATACTAATTCAGGAATGGGATAAGGGATCGTATTAAACATTTTAGACTCTCAAATAAAATATTTACAACAATACTTTAATACGAAGATGTGCAAGAAAAATATGGCAGGGTGTCAGATTTGATCAATTCTCACCAATTGAATTTCGCTCAAAATATCTTTGGACTCTTTTAACGCTTGCAGTGTATCAGGGCGTGGATGTCCGATCGCAATAGCGCTTCCGTGACGCTTTGCGATAGCAATTGCCGCACGAATCTGCTTTTTCACATTAGCAACTCCGTCTTTGTGATCTAAAAAAACGTCACGCCCTAGATAACGCAAACCGTATTTCGCATCCACCTGTTTAACTTTGCTGCTAGCAATGGTTCTGCTATCCACAAAAACAAGACCATTCTCTTTCATGATGCAAACCAGCCTATCCATTGCCCCCTCATCCGATGTAAATTTAGAACCTGTGTGGTTGTTGATATAATGGACATTTGGATAAAGATGCTTGATCAAAGCTATTTGTTTTGTTATGGTTTCCAAGGAATCGGAGATACGAAGGGTAATCGGCTCTTCCGCTGTAAAATCGACGGCTTCGAGTGGCAAATGGACCATATAGCCCGAAACGGATGCCGCCAATTGTGCTGAATCCGGATGACGTGCGCTTGGCGGCAAAAATGACATCACCAATGGCAGTCCAACGGATCGGATGGCGCTAACATCGTGAGCATACGATACATCGTCCATAATAATAACCAGCTTCGCTGCGCAAGCCTTGATAGGGCGTTCACTGCGCACTTCTGCGGGAGGAGGAGTTGCTTTTTTGTCTTTGGGTGCGTATTCGTGTCGAGCGCTTATCGGTTCATGTTCAAGCATCTCTCTTTTGTGCTCTTTTTTTACCTTTAACGGCTCACTCTCTTTCTCTTTTCCCAAATCTTTAATCTGCCCCATCAGATGGTGGGTTTGCTCTCTCTCTTGATCAAGCTCCTCTTGTACCTGATTGAAACCGATAAAATAACCGATCAATACGGCCAGTAAAACAGCAATAAAAACCGATAAAATAATAATGATATTTTTGATAGATAAGAAGGTTCGAACAGAAAAAGGGGGTTTGTCCATCGGGATGCGCTTGTGTTAGAATGGGATGAAAGCCAGAAAATGGCTTTCGAAGTACACTTTAGTTTGTGGTTTGATTGACGATTTTATTTTTAGAAATCCATGGCATCATGGCGCGCAAGCTAACACCTGTACGCTCGATCAATGATGCACGAGCATTGGTGCGCTCTGCATTCATACGAGGGTATCCCGCTTGTCCTTCAAGGATGAAATCTTTTGCAAAACGGCCGTCTTGGATCTCTTTTAGGATCTCTTTCATTGCCGCTTTTGATTCGGCATTGATAACGCGTTTACCGCTGACGTAGTCACCGTATTCAGCCGTATTGGAAATAGAATAACGCATATCTGCGATTCCCCCCTCAAACATCAAGTCAACAATCAATTTAAGCTCATGAAGACACTCAAAATAGGCCAGTTCAGGAGCATAACCAGCTTCCGTCAATGTTTCAAATCCTGCTTGTACAAGAGATACAGCACCACCGCAAAGAACGGCTTGCTCTCCGAAAAGGTCTGTTTCTGTCTCATCTTTGAACGTTGTTTCGATGATAGCCGTACGTCCGCCACCGATAGCCGATGCATACGAAAGAGCTAACTCTTTCGTCGACCCGCTTGGGTTTTGTCCAACAGCGATAAGATCAGGGATCCCGCCGCCGCGTACAAACTCACTACGTACTGTGTGTCCCGGAGCTTTTGGAGCGATCATCGTTACGTTGATGTCTGATGCCGGATTAACGCGTCCGTAGTGGATGCTGAACCCGTGACCAAATGCGATCGTAGCACCTGATTTTAGGTTTGGAGCGATCTCATTTGCGTAAATTTCTGCTTGATTTTCATCAGGAAGAAGAATCATAACAAAATCAGCAAATGCGCTCGCCTCTGCAACGGTCAACACTTTGAACCCTTTTGCTTCGGCTTTTGCCCATGAACTGCCCTCTTTACGCAATCCAACAACGACTTGAACACCGCTATCGCGAAGGTTTTCAGCGTGTGCGTGACCTTGTGATCCGAAACCGATCATAGCAACAATTTTGTTTTTGATTAGATCAATATTACAATCTTTATCGTAGTAGACGTTCAATCCCATTGAGAATCCTTAAGTAAGTGCCATAGGCGCAAAATTTCGCGAATTATAGCCCATTTTTCCAAAAATTAATATTAGCAACCCCTTATAAGGAAAGGGTAGATTTTCCACAGAGCTTCAAGGCAATTTAGACGTGGTAAAATTCACCAAAAAAATGGATGTCATCAGATGAAAAAATTCAACTTATTTAAAGAGATCATTGTCGTGCAACGTGCAGATTTTATGCAAGCCATCAATTCGTCCAAACATTTTGCCATTAGTTATGACGGCAAAATTGCCTATGAACCATTTGAGGCAAATCTGATTTCAATTTACGAAGGTTCAATCCCCCCTGTTTCACCACTAAGCACCAACCTCGCGCGTCCAATCGCAGAGATGCTCGGAAGCAATTACCGCCTTGTTGAAGACGATGACCGTATCTTGATCAAAGCGACACCCGCATGGCAATCTATTATCGGGTTCAATCGCAACCGATCCCTTTACGATGACACTTCGGGTGACGGTATTGCTGAATTTTCAGATAAAACACTCGAAACAATCGGATGGCATGCGACAGAGTTCAACATCCAATATCGTGATATTGTGGATCAATTTGAAGAAAAAATTGAAGGAATTCTCATCTGTATCGAACAAGAGGAGCCGTATCAATTCAGCGGTCTAGGATTTCTATTCGATATGGAAGCGGCACAAAAACTGGCATTTGACTATTGCACCAATATCATCAAAGACAAAATGGCCAATGATCCTGATTTCGCCACACTCAGCAGCGATGAAAAAGAAGCGGCGGAGTATTTTAAAATAGTATAACCCTTTTTTTCCTACTCTTTACTGCCCCTCCAAAAAAACCTATCCTGTAGTGTTTGGAGGTCTGTTCTCAAATACTTTCAGTGCCATTT
>JAUXSZ010000028.1 GCA_030679635.1 Sulfuricurvum sp.
GTTCTCAACTAAAACCTGCAAAATGTGTAATTACATGAAAAAAACTGTCTACGAAAATGATGACGTTTCTGAATATATCAAAACATTTTTTATCCCTATCGAAGTCGATATCCAAGAGCATCCCGATAAATACGGCTATCAAGTCTTCGGAACACCCACCTATTATTTTTTAAGTTCAGATGGAAAACAAATCGGGCGTATGATGGTTGGCGGAGCAGATCCAAAAGGATTTCTTCAAAAACTTCAAGAAGTTCACAATCAAATAGCTCATTAACATGGTTAATGATAGAAATCACTTTTTCTTACGGTTAGGTGTGCTAAAATGATGGATTACTAGCGATTAAAAGGTTTAATAATGCGATTTTTATTTCTTATGTTTTTTTCTATGACCCTTTTCGGGGTGAGTTTTCTTCAGCCAGAAGAGGCATTTAAACCTAGAATAAGCCAAATAGACCAAGATACTATCGGTATTGATATCGATTTGGGTGAGGATATCTATCTTTATAAAAATAAGCTAAAAGTTGAAGATGCCAACCTAAAAGATGGGATCGATTTTAAGTCTGTGAGAATGGGACAATCGGTTGAGCATGGTGGAGAACAGGTCTTTTTGACCTCTCCCGCAATTCGTATCGACGTGATAAAAAAAAGCGTTTTGAACGGTGATCAAAAAGTTAAAGTTAATCTTAGCTATCAAGGGTGTTCCTCGGCAGGGTTGTGTTATGAACCTCAGGATACAACGCTTGAAATTGTGATTGATGCTGACCAGTTGGATGGCGTTAAAACTACAGAACCTTCGGTAATCAAAGCGGATGCTATAGCGGTAAAGTCAGTAAAACCATTGGTTGCAGAAGAAAAAAATGAGACCAAAGCTCCGGTGATTACGTCGGAAACCGATAAAATTGCCAGCGTTATTCAAGGGGGGAGCATTTGGTTGATCATTATCAGCTTTTTCGGATTTGGCTTATTGCTCTCCCTTACGCCGTGCGTTTTTCCGATGATTCCGATTATATCCTCGGTAATTCTTGCCCAGGGTGAGGGGATTGGAACGAAAAAGGCATTTTGGCTTTCACTCGTATACGTTTTGTCGATGGCGGTTGCTTATACGATAGCAGGTGTTTTAGCGGGATTGTTCGGGGCTAATTTGCAAGCAGCTTTCCAAACTCCATGGATCATTACCGTATTCGCATTGATTTTTGTCGTTTTGTCGCTTTCCATGTTTGATGTGTATGAGCTGCAGGTTCCTAATTTTATCCAATCACGCATTTCGCGTTTGGGAGGTCAGAAAGGAGGGATTATAGGGGTGGCTCTGATGGGCTTTTTCTCTGCTTTGATTGTTGGACCCTGTGTGGCGGCACCATTAGCGGGAGCGCTTATCTATATCGGCCAGACGGGCGATGCATTGCTCGGAGGAATAGCACTGTTTACTCTGAGTATCGGGATGGGTGTTCCCCTCCTGATCGTCGGGACAACGTCGGGAAAATTCATGCCGAAACCGGGCATGTGGATGGATGCGGTCAAAGCAATATTCGGTGTTATGCTGCTGGGTATTGCGATTTGGATGATCGGACGTGTTTTGGATGAAAATACGACGTTGCTTCTGTGGGGCGGATTGGCCGTATTTGTCGCCATCAACATCGGCGCACTGGAAGCACTCGGGGAACATGCTGCATGGAGCGCACGTGCTAATATCAAAGCGTTAGCCTTTATGATCCTTCTTTATGGGGTGTCATTGCTGGTTGGAGGAATGGCAGGTGCCCATAATCCTTTGCACCCATTGGAACCTTTTATACAATCAAAAACGGGTGCTATAGCGTCTGCGGATACAACCCACAAGACATTTGAGAAAATTACGTCAACCGAAGAACTCGATGCAATTTTGGCTGAGAACAAAGGGAAGCCGGTTATGGTCGATTTCTATGCCGACTGGTGTACCTCGTGCAAAGAATTTGAAGAAAAAACATTCAGCGATGAGGCGGTTAAAATCGAAATGGATAAGCTTGTTTTGGTTCAAGTGAATTTAACGGCAAACGATGACGCAGCAAAAGCTTTTACTAAAAAATACGGTATTTTTGGTCCACCCGCTATTTTGTTTTTTGATGAAACCGGGCATCTGCAAAATGACGCAACAATTGTTGGATTTAAAGAACCCAAAGAGCTGTTAAATCATCTAAAAGGATTGAAATGAGTAAAGTATTATGGGCACTCACTCTGATTGCTTCGTGCGCTTTAGCGGAGATAAAATGGGCTCCTTCGTACGATGCAGCATTGGTCAGTGCAAAACAAGAGAAAAAAAATGTGATGGTAATGCTCTCAAAAGAGGGATGTCCGGCATGCGACTACATGGAGAATGTAGTGTTTGAAGAGAGAGTAATCGAAGATGCGATCACCAAAGGGTTTATCCCGGTCCATATCGACGTCCATACGGATAAAGTTCCCTCAGGTCTGGGATTTATCGGCACACCGACCTTTCATTTTCTCAATGCATCGGGAGAGAAGCTAAAGCGTCATGACGGCGGAGCAAATATTCCTACGTTTATGGGAATTCTAAACAGCGTTAAGAAGCCTTAGGCGTTTCATCGATTAATTTTTCAAGAATATAGAGCTGCATATTTTTATGCGGTATCTCTTTTTCGAGGGCATCTCCATAGATCATTGCAACTTCTTTGGAATGGCGATCGTAATCAAAGTGGGGAAAGTGATTTTCCCACCCTTTCTTAACAATCTTCAGAGCAACCGTATCAATCAAATACTCTTTAAAAATTGCATACGTCGCAAAGAACATTCCGGTAAACAAAATGGCCATAATCATCAGCAAATGACAGTCAAATTTCTCCAGCTTTGTGTGAAATAAAATAGCAGGAAGAATAATGATGGCATGCCATAAAATGATAAAAACAATATAGCTTTTTCCGATACTGAGCCGAAAACCCGGAACGTTCCCCTCGAGCTTGAGGCCATCTTGATACATTTTATTGGTATGCAGTAAATCCCGTAACAGCATCGGAGAATCGCTGAGAGTAAAAATATACGGGATAATTTTTTCTTGCATGATTGTATTCATGCCCTTACTGATCCATGAGGTGATTCTAATCATGTATTTCCTTGATAATTTCGCTGACGCGTTTTGCGCTGCCGTGCTGGAGTAATGATCGCAGCTTTGCAGCATTATGGAAAAATTGTTCTTTATCCATTTCTAAATAGCTATTATACAGATTTTCAGCCGTAACGTCATTTTGAATGAATTCCGGATGGAGTGTTGTCCCGTATGCATGGGATAACAGGAGATTGGCAAGTCCTGCATATTGGAGTTTGATAAGCGCTCTACCGATGATATAATCAAGTTTTTTTGCGATGTAAACGAGTACAAACGGTGTCCCGATCAGCGAGGCTTCCAGGGTTGCCGTGCCGCTGCAGATAAAAGCAAAATCAGAAGTGGCCAATGTGGTATGGGCATCGTGGGTGATGGTGAAACCGCTGATATCTCCATAAAGTTCCGAAATTTTTTCATCACTGAAATGCGGAGGGATAACGAGCATCGCGTGACATGTAATGAGCGCTCGAACTTCTCTAAAAACACCCATGAGCTTTTTAATCTCACCGGGCCTGCTTCCGGGCATAAAGGTGACAATTCCCGTAGGGGTCAGATCGGTTTTTTTGACGGTGATCTCATCGAGAAGCGGGTGCCCCACGTATTCGATAGGAGCCATAGGAGAATAATAGGAGGGTTCAAACGGTAAAATCGATGCGAGTTTTGTTACCGTTTTTTCCAAAACAGGGATCCGTTTTTTCTTCCATGCCCATGCCTGAGGAAGGATATAATAGATAATCTCTTTGTGCGGATAACGTTTTCGGATTTCTTTTGCCAGAGGGAGATTAAAACCGGAAGAATCGATCAGCAGAACTTTGTCCATATCCTGTGCGAGTTCTACCATCTGATCTTTTAAGCGAAAAAAAAATGGGAGTTTTTTGAGGACATCGACGAATCCCATGATGGCCGTAGAGCGTAAATCGACGATGCTATTACCCAAAGAAGAATCAAAAATTCCGTGTATTTCGACATCATCCCCCAGCTCTTTCATCAGATAGGTCAAATGGACATTGGCAGAGTGCTCAAGCGCGGAGACTAATAGTTTCATGATCCTCCATCTCCTCTCGAAGTGTTTTCATTCTTATCGTGGCTGGCCTCTTCGTGGTATTCTGATAAAAAGGTGGTGATTGTTTGAATCTGTGCGTCACTCAACCCTTGTGCGAAAGGGATCATAAGCTGCGCTTGCTGGGTATCGGCAATTTTGGTTCGATATCGCTGCAGCTTGTAGGTTAAAAAGGATTTAGGTCGATACGCGAGTCCTGGGTACTCTCCCAACCCTTTGGCATTAACGCCGTGGCACCCGTTGCACCCTTTTGAAAAATAGATTTTTTTCCCTTTATCATAGAGGTTATCGGAGGCACCTATCATCACAGCACCCACCAAAAGCCAGACGAAAAATTTCACACTATCCCTTTTTAAACGTTCATAGATTACAATAGCATTATTATAGCCAAACGGGAGTCCTATGCTTATTTGCAATGCCATTATTTGTGATATACACTCGCAACGCCAAGAAGACGTGAGAATAGAAAACGGCATCATCACGCAAATAGGGCACAATCTTTTTGACGATGAGAGTATAGATGGTACAGGGTGTTATCTGCTTCCGGGATTGGTTGACACGAATGTCCGTTTAAAAGATCTTCAGCTCAGTGGAAAAAATCTTGAAACGCTCTCGCATGAAGCGCTTTCTGGCGGGGTAAGTACCATCGTTTTAAGCGGTGAAATGGCGCCGCGCGTGGACAATGAGATTACGCTGGAATTCGTTCAAAAACACCGTTTGCACCCTAACGGTGCCCAAATAGAATGTGCAATCAGTGCGCTGGGTGAAGAGGGGAATCTTAGCAATATTTCTCTGCTACTGAAAAAAGGGGGGAAAGCCCTCTATAGCAAGACGATCAGTGATTACAATCTGATCATCCGTATGGCTCAGTATTCACAAATGACGCAAAAACCGTTGTTTTATTTCTCTCAGGATAAGAGCTTGTCTGACAGCGGTGTGATGAGTGATGGAAAGGTTGCGACCTCGCTAGGGCTTCCGGGTATATCTTCCATGTCGGAGGTGGTACATATCGCTTCGATGATAGAAATTGCACGTCAGTATGAAATTAAAATCGTCTTTAAAAGTATCACAGAGCCTCGATCGATTGAACTGATTTCGAAAGCACGGCTTGAGGGGATTGATGTTGAGTGTGAGGTGTCTATACACCATCTTTTACACAGTGATGAGGCATGCAAAGGATTTGACACCGATGCAAAAATAAATCCTCCTTTGGTGAGCGATACGAAACGGAAGATGTTGATAGATGCTCTCCAAAAAGGGGAGATCCACTCACTGAGTGCCTTGCATCAACCGAATTCGGATGTCTATAAAGACATTACGTTTTACGATGCCAGCCATGGAACAACGTCCATTGGAGAATATCTTCCCTTATGTTATACGTATCTTGTCAAAAACGGTATTATCGATATGCCAACACTGGTGAGACTAACTTCGTATGCTCCTGCATCTCAAGTTGGAGTGAATGCCGGAGAAATTGTCGTCGGAGGAAAAGCGAATCTGATGCTCTTCAATCCGAATGAACAGCTTACCGTCGGACATCATCACTCTCTTTATAAGAACGAAACATTATCCGGCCGAGTTATTTTGGCATTGCAAGGTGAAGAGATAACCCGCTTTTAAAGAGATTTTGCGTTTCGAAACTCGGAAATTTCAGCTTCAACCATCTCATCGATCATAATCGTGTAGAGTTTGGTGAGGAGATTGGGAGAAACGCCCAATTCCATCGCTTTTGAACGTACACGATTCATGACGGCCTCCATTCTCTCTTTCCCTTTGATCTCCTCAATAGAATCTTTAAATAAAGCCGCTTGTTTTACGTAGGCATTGCGTGCGGCAATAAGCTCTACAATTTTATCATCGAGTTGATCGATATAGAAACGTACTTCGTCCAGTGAACTGCATTTTTCTGTTTTCATGAGGGATTATTCCTTGTATGGAGTGAATTTTTTATCATATCATGCGGTAGATTAAAGATATCATGATCACAATCAACATAATAATTTCGAATGTATATCACTTTACTATCACAAGAAAAGTTATAATAGTCTCTTATGATACCTCTTCGAACAATTTTTATAAAGACATAAGAATAATAGGCATAGTATATCCCAAGCAATAACAATAGGCAATGAAAAGTATGCCTTAGCTGTTGCAATGCAATCCAGTGGGAGAATCAATAGTATGAACATTTCTAGACGTGATTTATTTAAATTTGCAGGTATCAGTGCGGCAGCGGCAGCAGTAGCAGGATGCAGTGCAACTACAGCACCGGTAAGTATGAAAAATGTAGCTGTCAACAGCAAACTCGGTAAACATCAAGTTGTAATCATCGGTGGTGGCTTCGGCGGCATGACGGTGGCTAAAGAGCTCAAAAAGATTGATAGCAAATTTGATGTACTTATCATTGAAAAGAATGACAGCTTTATGTCATGCCCGTTTTCAAACTGTAATTTAGGTGGTATCGAGGGAGTTAGTCTTAGTACATTGACACATGATTATTCTCAGGCTATCGAGAAGAATGGTTACAGTATGTTGACCGCGGTTGTTACGGATATCGATCGTGAGAACAAAATCGTTCATACGTCTAGAGGCGGAGTAGCTTACGACATTCTTGTCATGGCCCCTGGTATTGATTATAACTATAAAGGGCAATTCCCAACCTGGGATGCGGCAAAAATTGCAAAAGCGCGCCGTGTAGCACCTGCAGCATTGGTCCCCGGCGGCGAACACGTTGCATTGGATCGTTTGGTGAAAAACATGGAAGACGGTGATGTCGTTGTTATCACGGTTCCAAAAGGTAAATATCGTTGTCCTCCGGCACCGTTTGAGCGTGCAAGCATGATTGCCAACTACATGAAAAAAGAGGGGATCAAAGGAAAAGTGATCATTCTCAATGAAACGGCCGAAATTGCAAAAGGCGCAGCATTCAAAGAGACATGGAAAGATTTGTACGACGGTGTTGTCGTTCATGAAGACAACTGCAAAATTACCGATGTCGATTTCGATAAAAAAGTAATTACGTATGTTCAAACCGTATTCAAAGACAAAGAAGATGTGACTGGGGTCTCAACTACTAAAACGCTCAGCTACGGTGTGTTCAATTTCATTCCGCACAATATGTCAAATCCAGTAATCGAGATGTCAGGTGTCGCTACGACTCCGGATGGATTTAAAAAAGTAAAAATGGCGACAAGCGCTGAAAAACCTGTTTCCTTCCAAACAGCAACCGACGCAAGTGTTTATGCAGTTGGTGATGTTGTAGGTCATGCCATCCCGCCAAGTGGTCAATCAGCAATCTGGTCAGGTAAAGAGTGTGCCAAAGAGATTGCTCACGTCCTACATGGCAAATCGTACAGTGTTGCTTCGGCACTTCCCTTTAAAAGTGCAAATGTTTGTTACTCTATGGTAAACGGTAATCCGGAAGAGGCGATCATGGTTAATCATGAATTTATGGTTGCAGGTCCTGTTATCGGAAGTAAAGGAAGCGTTCCTAAAGGAGACGAAGCGGCGAATAAGTTCCGGTCTAAAGGTCTTGGAAAAGCAACACGTGACTGGTACAGAGGTGCAATGAGCGACCTTTTTAGCTAGTCAAACCAAATTTTCACCCTTTTGGGGTGGAAGCTCTCTACAATCTTGCTATAATCTAATTATCAAT
>JAUXSZ010000029.1 GCA_030679635.1 Sulfuricurvum sp.
GATGCTTTTGATCTCATCGTAGAGCGTCGCGTTCCGGATGTTGCCATAGCTGCTTTTTTGCTCGGGTGGCGCGTTCAAATCGAAAGCGATGAGGAGTTGAGCGGATGTATCGATTATTTAGCCAAAAAACGATCGGATGAACCAAAAACAGGGATTGAAATCGGCTATCCGTTTGATGGAAAAGCAAAATTTTTTCCGATTATGCTCAAAGCAGCGGAGCACCTAGGTGATGTGACTATTCATGCCTCCTATGATCTCCCATTGGGGCCGAAATATGGCCATACCTTGAATCAATTTAAAAATATCACGTCCAATGTCACCCTTCACAATCGCCGTAATCTGCACCAAGGACTCAGTACTCTGACAACATTGCGCAACGATATCGGGATTCGTACCGCATTCAACACCCTCGAAAAACTCAACTTTTTAGCCCCGACGGCGCTCATCGGGATGCATCATGCTCCCTATTTTGATCTGTATGCATCGCTGTATGGAAAACATTACAAGCGTCTCATCATCGTCCAAGGGCATGAGGGGACACCCGAAATTCTCAAAAAAACCAAATACAAGCTCGTTGAAAATGGGGAAATAACAACCCATCATATCGATCCAGAAGAATTTGGAATCGAGCCCATTCCAGCCAAAGAAGTGATCTCCCTGCAAGCGATGAGTTCTCTCATAGAAAATCCCGATGAAAATCTTGCTAAAATGATACGACTCAATGCCGCATTTCTAGGATGGTCGGCAAAAAAATACGAAAGTATTGACAAAGGATTTATGTGTTTACAGGATTGATTCGCGAAATGGCAACCGTCAAAAGCTACAGCGGCAACCGCCTCTCGCTACAAGCTGCTTATCGTCCGAAACTCGGCGATTCTATTGCCATCAACGGCACCTGCCTCTCAGTCGTGAGTATTGAGCGCGACGGATTCAGCGTAGAACTCTCACCCGAAACTCTGACACATATTGCTACGGAAAAACTCAAAGGAGAGGTTCATATCGAACCCGCCATGCAAATGGGTGAGCGGTTTGAGGGGCATATTGTTCAAGGGCACATCGATACTATCGGTACCGTAGCCTCCATCACCGATAACGGGAACAGCTTTGATGTCATTATCAGCGTCGATCCAAAATTCATCGCACTGATTCCTCCCAAAGGGTCTATAACCATCGACGGGGTCAGCCTCACCGTGAACGAAGTGATGAAAGAGTCCTTCCGCCTCACTATTATCCCTATTACAATGCGTGAAACCCTTTTCGGAAGTTATAAAAAAGGGACGAGAGTCAATATCGAAACCGACGTTTTCGCCCGCTACATGCATCACATCTTAAGCACATCGGGAAAACGCGATCTGAGCTGGAACGACGTGGAGCACATACAATCACTTTACTAAAAACCTCACGTATGGTGAGGTATTATAGACGATGTTTTACTCATTTTTGAGTTTACATCCAGAATCGATTCCCAAAAGCGCATAAAGCGGACAAAAGCCAACAGCCCCCGTAATCACCAATATAATACCGGCATAGCCAAATACATTTCCGCTCATAACCGCCCAAACGATAAGAGCACCTCCTGCTATGATCCGTAGAGCGCGATCAATTTTTCCTTGGTTGCACAACATCTGTGACTCCTTCTAAAAGAATAAAAACATAAGTACATCGTCCATTTCATGATATTCTTGGCATTACGGCTACAGTATTTGCAAATATACCACTAAATCTTTTTTCTCTTGGGTGGAAAGTTTGAGCTCCAAGATAAGATTAAAAAATTCAACACTGTCTTCAAGTGTTAGCAATCTGTCGTCATGAAGAAAAGGAGCAGAGTCTTTTATGCCACGCAATGGGAATGTTTTAATAGGACCTTGCGCGGTCGCCAATAGCCCATTTCTAAGCGTTGGTTTATAAAAGCGCTCTACTTTTAGATCATGCATCGTATTGTCGCTAAAGGCAGGGCCGCTGTGGCATTCGATACATCGGCCTTTGCCATTAAAAACGGATTCTCCGCGCAGTTCAGCTTTTGTCGCTTTTTTAGGATAAAGTTTTCCAAACGGATCGAGTTTTGGTGCCGGAGGAAAATCAAGAATGGCCATAAATTCGGCCATTGCATGGACTTGTGAGCCGCGTTCTAAGACATTTGCCCCTTTTTTAGTGGCCATAACAGGATCGCCGTCAAAATAGGCAGCACGTTGTTCGAATTCGGCAAAATCTTCAACCGTTTTTAAAGCACGCTGAGAACCGAAAAGTCTTTGCAGATTAACTCCGCGCAAGGTAGGTGTATCAATCCGCCGTCTGTTTTGCTGCGGACGAATATCACCCACGAGGTGTGTCGCCGCATTCGTATGCCCATTCGCATGGCAATCGAAACAACTGACTCCAAAACTTGCATGTTCACTTCGGCGATCATTGGTAGCATTGAACTGTTGTTGTGGAAAGGGTGTTGTGAGTAAGCGTACCCCCTCCAGTTGTTTTGGATTAAGAATACCGTCAAAAAGCTCAAAGTAATTGGCGTTAGTAACCAATTTTCCCTGCGAAACATCTCCCAAATCAGGCCGTGTTGTTAAATAAATTGGGGCCGGAAATTCCGGTAAAAAGTGATCCGGTAAATCAAAATCCAAATCAAAACGGGTCAAATCCCTATTGTCCAGTTTTTTGGTTTCATCGATATGAAATTTCGGGAAAACCATCCCTCCTTCATTATGATTAGGATGAGGCAGAGGCATAAATCCTTGGGGAAAAAGACCTTTTTCACGAATATCATCGGAATCCATGGCCGCAAGCTTATCCCAGTCCATCCCTTTGGGTAATTTAACACGTACCCCCTCTTGGACAGGTTTTCCGCCGGACATTTTGACCGTTTTTGAAGGTCGATCGCTTAAATCGTATCGTTCATCGAGGAGGATTTTGTGTTCTTGCTCTATTGCGGGTTTGGCTGCCCTCATCCGTTTCATTGTGGATTGCAGAGTTTCATTGACTACTACAGGCGAATAGCTTGAGACTTTTTGTTCACTTCCAAAAAGAGTGGTAGAACCTATCCACGCCA
This sequence comes from Sulfuricurvum sp., assembly GCA_030679635.1. Classification (GTDB taxonomy): domain Bacteria; phylum Campylobacterota; class Campylobacteria; order Campylobacterales; family Sulfurimonadaceae; genus Sulfuricurvum. The sequence continues at coordinate 3,044 of JAUXSZ010000029.1, forward strand.
TAGCTGTCAGTGAGAAAAAAATGTTTTTTACTGCATTTGAATGATGAATCGGTTTCATGATGATATCCCTTCCTAAATAATTCGGTATAGTTACCGTCTGCATTGGCGATGATTTAAGGATAATTTTTTCTTATGAAAATAATGGCACACGTAACATTAAAAATACATAAATAATAACGTAGGAAGTTCAATACAACATAATTCCCTCTAGCATCGTATTTTTTATAATTGTCCCATCATTGCGGATCAACACATATCCAATTCCAAGCGATTTCAATAGTGCAATCGCTTTTACCTTCTCCATTACCGAAACGGCCGTTGCCAGTGCATCTATACGAGTGTTGTCCCCTTTATCGATGAGGGTAATAGAAGCATATCGTCGCTCCGAGAGCCCTGTTTTTGGATCGATTAAATGGTTGTGGCTTTTGTTTTTAATATACCGTTCATAATTGCCGCTCGTACTGATGGCGAAACGGGGTAACGTCGAAACGACAGCAGCGATATGACCCTGCGGATGAAACGGATCTCGAATTTTAATTTCACATGGTCCCAAACAGCCGATATCACCCGATGCTGCCACAACGGCTTTTTCAACCCCCTTTTTTTTCAGCATATCGATTGCCAAATCGACTGCATACCCCTTCCCGATGCCCCCCAGATCGACAATCGTACCGGGGAGAATATGAACCCTATTCCCCTCTAAAACCATCCGTTTCGATCCCACGAACTTTCCTAATCTCTGAACTTCTGAGCTACTGGGAAGGTGCTCGTCTTCGTATCCGAAACGGTACGCTCCATGCGTCAGTGAACCGATCGTCACATCAAACGCCCCATAGCTTAACCGGTACATCTCCAAAGAACGTTCCAAAATGTCACGCGTCTCTTTTGATGCGTTAATCTCATAATCACGGTTGAGGCGTGAAATTTCGGAATTTTCCTTGTAGGTTGACAGACGCTGGTCCAAATCTCCAAAAAGGGAAAATACCTCATCGCTTAGATTTTCCTCAGCAACGTTCACACTGATGAGGGTCCCCATATGAACTTGTGTTCGCTCAGCTCCCGATAACAAAACTGCGAATAGGTAAAAAATAAAAATAGTTTTCATACGGGAAGTTTACCATCTCAATATAGGAATTTAGTAAATGATAGTTATTTTCATTATTAATTTTGCATTCAGCTTACTGCTCTATACTTTCGCAATCAATAATCATAATCAAAAAGGAAATTCAATGAAATCTCTTCTTTTAAGTGCCGCTGCTGCAATGGCCATCACTACTAGCCTAAGTGCCGATGAACTCAGCGAATTAAAAACCCAGCTTAAAATTCTCAGTGAACGTCTCACTACGTTAGAAGCAAATGATAAAAAACAAGTTGAGCAGACACAATCATTAACCGATGAGCTGATCAATGTCCAAAACGCAACCTCTTTTGCCCTCATCGATACCACCAAAGATATTCAAGGATTGAGTCCTGCCGCTTCTAAAGTATACTATTCCAAAAATCCTCTCTCTATCGGCGGTTACGGGGAATTGTACTATTCCAAATACAACGACAGTGTAGGAACGGGCGATACTAAAGACGCGTACGGTGACACCTACCGTTTTATCCCTTACATCGGTTATAAATTCAGTGACGATATTATCTTAAACTCCGAAATAGAGTTTGAGCATGGAGATCAGGTAGCCATTGAACAGTTGTATGTCGACTTTATCCTCGATCCGCTCGCGACGATCCGTATTGGTCATCAGCTTGTACCGATGGGATACGTAAATCTCTATCATGAGCCTACGTTGTTTAACACCGTGCAACGCCCCGATGTCGAAAAACAGCTTATTCCTTCCACATGGCATGAGTTGGGTCTTAGTGTGTATGGTAAAACCGATAGTTTTGAGTACCAAGTGGGGGCATTCAGCGCTTTGGATATGAATAATGCCACACTCACAACACCCAAAACGGATAAAGATTGGATTCGTAAAGCGCGTGTCGGAAATGAGAGCGACAAGGGGATGGATAACATGGCAGTTGTTGCACGTTTAGATTACAATGGCATTAACGGCTTACAAGTGGGAGTCAGTGGCTATACCGGAAAAGCAGGAAATGCCGTTATTCCAGGTAAAGAAGAGGGGCAAATGACCATGTTTGATCTTCATGCTATTTTCCAATACGAAGGGTTCAAGAGTAGAGCTCTCTACACCGAAAGCCGCCTATCGGGCGCAGATGCTTACAATGCAGCAATGCCCGGAAAAGCCCGTGGAGGTTATGTGAATTTAGAGTATAATATCTTACCATTTTTTACGTCATCAAGTAATCGGATGCCGCTCTTTTTTCAATATGAAAACTACAATCTGGCTACCGAAAGAGCCGATGGAACCTCATTTGGAACCACAGAGAGCTATACGTACGGCCTAAACTTCTTCCCTCATGATCAAGTAGTTCTGAAGGGAGAGTACCTGTTGCGTCACAACAAAAACAGCGTCAACACGGCCGAAGATGAAGGTATCTACTCACTTGGATTAGGATTTATCTTTTAATGAAAATAATTTTACTATCACTTCTCGCTTCCATTTATGTGTTCGCCCAGGTTTTGGGCGATCCGGTTGCTCTCACCCAGCGTATGTTTAGTGCTAAAAATGTTGATACCCAAAACATCATACTTACCAATGCCCAGCTACAACAGCTCATCAAAACTTCGCAGCAACCCATCGATTCCAAACTCTATCGGATCTATGTGGCTAAAAATGATGCTAAAATTTTGGGGTATGGTGTACTTATGAGCAAGAAAGTGCGTACCAAAACCGCTATTTCCCTCTATCTTATCGGCATCGACGGTAAAATAAAATCGATCGAAATCGTCGCGTTTAATGAACCGATGGAATATCTCCCTACTAAAACATGGCTCAATGTATTTGATCAAAAAAGCAGTGCCAATACCCTTAAACTGAATCAAGACATCCCTACCACAACAGGGGCCACACTCTCTGCTCGTGCTATCACCGACGGTGCGCGCGCCGCATTGGCATTACTAGAGATTGCGAAACCCTAAATCATGAAATTTATCGCTTCCAAAAAACTTTCCGACAATTCAACGCTGCGATTGGTGATCTTATGGATGCTGATCGCATTTATTCTCGCCATGGGGCTTAGTATCACAGCCAAAACCATCGAATACGGTACTACTCCCAGCGAGTGGAGCACCTCGATACTCGGAAACTCCGATGAATTCATCGATCCGCTGACGTTTAACGATCTCCTCTTGAGTGTCCACACCGATCTGTTCGGTCTTATTCTGACCTTTATCCTCATCGCATCCATCACTGTTCGAACCTCGCGCACAATAGCGGTGAAGATGAGTTTTTTTGCCCTTTCTTTGGTGAGTTTATTGCTTTACCCGCTCGCCCTGCTTACCTCATCGCTGAGTGGAACCGTCGGGGTTACCATTGCGATAGGATCGTTTTTTCTCTTTCACCTCCTAATGGTTGTAGGCTCCATCGATCTGCTCATCGCATTAATACGTAGAAAATTCTAATGCACCCGCGACTGCTCACTGCCCTGGCCCTGGCCTTTGTTGCTTTGGTAATTTTACAATCCCTTTTGGGTGGATTGCTCCTGTTTCAAACCATCGGCTTTAGTATCCCCCAGATCATAACCCACTATCATGACAAATCACTGCACGGTCTGCTCGA
>JAUXSZ010000037.1 GCA_030679635.1 Sulfuricurvum sp.
GGGTTAACGAGGCCATCATGCAGGTTTTAAAACCCTCTAAAAAGTCTTTAACTTCGTTTGTTGTCATTTTGTTTTCAACGCTTCTGCTATAAGTTCGATAGGATTTTTAAAGATCACCTTCACATCGGCTTCGAACATCGAATTGTTGATCTGCATACGGCAGGCACTGCATTCCGCCGTTACGATCTGCGCACCCGTATTTCGAATCATCGCCGCTTTTGGCTTTCCGGCCGCTTGTGCTAGATAAAATTTCTCCGTTTGCATCGTCACTCCGCCAAATCCGCAGCAGACATTCGGATCGCTCATCTCTTTGATCTCATAGTTTTGGGAGACCAAACGACGCGGTTCTTGATATATCCCCTGCATTTTACGGGCATGACAGGGATCGTGATAGGTTACGACCAAATCACTTTTCCCTTTGGAGGCCAAGATTTCTTTTAGATTCGTATGACCCTCGAGCCACTCCGTCGCCATAAAAATCTTATCTTTTATTTTGCTCGCGCGCTCCAGCCACTCGGGCTGGTCGTGAAAAAAGTGTTCGTAATCGATTTTGATCATCGCACTGCACGTCGCTTCCGGGATAATAATCGCTTCGACATCCGAGGCAAAGCTCTCAAAATATTCAATGTTTTTCTTGGCGTTATGATCAACCGTCGCAAAATCACCCGTAAAATAGGCAGGCGCTCCACAGCAAAGCTGTTTTTTCGGAATAAAAACATCAATTTCAAGCTCTTCTAAAATCTCGACAAGACCACGCCCTATCTCGGTGTAGTTGTAGTTTGCCAAACATCCGATGAAAATCGCAACGCGGCGCTTCCCTCCGTTAGAAATATTCTCCGGATAGCTGTTAAGAAACGATGTTTTCCCCATCGACGGCAAAAGACGGTCTTTTTTGATGATCGGGAGGCTAAATCGAGGTTCCATCGATTGCGTTTGCGCTGTAATTTTAAAGCCGCAGGTTTGGAAGACGTATCCGAGTTTAAAGAGAATATCCATTGTAAAACGGTGTCGTAAAAGATAGAAAAATACCCGCTTAAACCACGCAATGCCAAACTTATCGGCGAGATCGGCACGTACCTGCTCGATGACCATATCCGTAGGGAGCGCTTTGGGGCAGACATCGGTACAGTTGGTACACAGAAAACAGCTCTCAAAAATCTCTTTGGCATTGAAATCGAGTTCCAACTCTCCGCGCTGATAGGCCCCCAGCAAATCGATAAAGCCCCGAGGAGACGTTACCTCATCCGGATTCACATTGTGAATCGTACAGACGGGGATACATTTTCCGCACTTGATACACGCATCCGAGGTTTCGGTAAAGTTAAAAATTTCATGAGGGTGTGCTGACATGGCTATACCGTCTTGCTAAAAGTTTTATCGGATGACGCGTGTACATGCATATACGCATCAAATGCCATCGCGATGTTTCGAATCAATAACGTCCCCGTAGGAGAGCATTCGATTGTCTTGGGGGTAATTTTCAAAAGTTCTTCGTCTTGAAACGGTTTTAAACTTTCCAATGCCGCGCCGAAATAAGTCGCAAAATTCACCCCAAACAGCGATTCAAATCGCTCTATATCCAGTTTGAAATTGCTCATCAGCTCCATAATGACGTATTGACGGATACGGTCATCAACACTCAGCGCAACACCGCGCTCATACGGTAATTTTTCCGCATCGATCGCCGCTTCATAGAGTTCCATATCTTTGACATTCTGCGCGTAATAATCAGCCCCCTCGCCGATCGACGTCAGACCGATACCGATCAAATCGGCACCCCCTTTGGTCGTGTATCCTTGAAAATTGCGGTGCAGTTCCCCTTTTTCAATCGCTAAAAAAAGTTCGTCTTCGGGTTTGGCAAAATGGTCCATCCCGATCATCTTATAGCCGCATGACTCCATATAGTCGATCGTATAGCGCATGATGGCCAGCTTCTCTGAGGGGAGGGGAAGGGTCGTCTCATCGATTTTACGCATTGTTTTTTTAAGCCACGGTACATGAGCATAGTTAAACACGGCGAAGCGGTCAGGATTTAACGATACGGAGAGCTCAAGGGTTTTTTTGAATGTCTCTAAGCTCTGATACGGCAACCCGTAGATGAGATCGACATTGACGCTCACCATGTTGTATTTTCGGGCCAAATCCATCGCCGCTTTCGTGATCTCATAGGGCTGGACACGATGAACGGCCACTTGAACTTTTTCATCAAAATCCTGGATACCGAAACTGACCCGGTTAAATCCGGCATCGCTCATGACTTTCATCTGTTCTTCGTTGATGTGGCGGGGATCGATCTCACAGCTGATTTCCGCATTTTTCGTAAAGTTTTTAAAATGGCTCTTGATTGCTTTGATAATACGGTTCAGCTGATCCGCGTCGAAAAAGGTGGGGGTTCCCCCTCCGAAATGAAGCTGAATAACAGAGCGTGTCGTGTCAATGTGTTGACATAAAATATCCATTTCTCGGATCAGATAATCAATATAACGCTCTTTTTTATCCTCTTTGGAGGTAAAGACCACATTGCATCCGCAGAAATAGCAGGCGTTTTTGCAAAAAGGGAGATGAAAATAAAGAGACAGCGGACGCTCACTCTTTTGAGCATGCAGTTTATCCAGATACGCATCGTATCCGAACGTATCGCTAAACTCCAATGCGGTTGGATAACTCGTGTAGCGAGGGCCCGGTTTGGAATATTTAGTAAATTTATCAAAATCAAACATCTTAACTCCTCATGCACGTGCGTATTGGTGACAGGTAACGCATCCTGATTATCCTTCGGATTATACCTTTTTGCCTTGAATATCCCCTAAAACGGAGACATTAAGCCGTTAATCTGCCTTATTTGCATAATATAATTAACTCTTATTTTTTTAACAAATGTGATAGAATAAATAAAAATTCATCAAAACAGAAGAAGCCATGTCCGCTACCAAAGTATTAATTATCGAAGATGATGACGTCACCGCTCTTAATCTCAAAATGTCGCTCGAGAAACAGGGCTATGAAGTGATCGCACTGGCCGATAATGCGGTAAGCTCTCGCAATAAAATTAAAATTTACAATCCCGATATTGTCCTTATTGATATTACTCTTCAAAATAACGATGACGGAATTGAGATCGCTCGCTTCATCCGTGAGAAAATGCCTCGCCCGTTTATCTTCCTGACTGCCCACTCCGATATGAGCATGCTCTCAAAAGCCAAGCAAACCGAACCCTATGGCTACATTGTTAAGCCATTTGATCCGACCAATCTGCACACAACCATTCAAATGGCCCTCTATCGGTTTGAAGAAGAACAAAAGCGTCACTCGGATATGAATGAGCTCAAAACCAATAAAGAAAAGCTGGAAAAATTACTGTATGCCAAAAAGCTCTCGGATCAGCCCATCGTCGAATTCGGAAATGGATATCGGCTCGATATCGCTTTGGGAGAAACTTTTTATAACGGCCATAAAATCATGTTGACCAAAAAAGAGAACGCATTCATCCGTCTTCTTGTGGCACAACTGGGCAGCGTCGTTGATTTCAAACAGGCATCCAGCTATGTTTGGCCTGACGAAGGGGCGAGCGATAACAGCGTACGAACACTTGTATGGCGTCTACGCAGTAAGCTGCCTACAGAGGTGATCAACAATGCCTCCGGTATTGGTTATTATATTCAGGAATAAACCTTTTGATATTCCTCCATTAAACCCTCATACGTCTTTTCAAAATCGAATCCGCTGCGCTCTTCGGTCGCTGATTCCTCGATTATTCCAGCCAACCTTGAAAGCTCTTCATAGCGAAAATTTGCGCTCGACCCTTTAATACTATGGGCCAGATACGCCATCCGCTCGTAATTGCGATATTGAATCATATTTTCCAGTTCAGGAAGTATTTGTTCCATTTTCGAGTGAAAGAGGTTTAGCAGTTGACGTATTTGCGAAGCATCAAGCAACAATGACTCTTTTAACCGCTCCATATCCATCGTTTCGCTAACGGCTTCCGTAACTCCATGGATCTCTTTACAAGAACGTTCGAAGAGTGTCTGAATCTCTTTTAGATCAATCGGTTTTCCAACAAAAGCATCATAACCATGGCTTAGTGCCCTTTCGCGGGATCCTTTGATAACATTCGCTGTCAATGCCGCGATAAGAGCAGGGAGGCGATTGCTTTCTCTCTCAACGTGTCGAATTTTTGCTGTCGCTTCGTTACCATTCATAAAAGGCATCTGTTCGTCCATCAGAACCAAGTCGAATTTTTCTTTTTTAAAGAGTTCAACGGCTTCAGTACCGTCTGTGGCGATTTGAAAACTGAGACCGTGCCGTTTTAAAATGATTTTGATCAATTCTTGGTTGGCCTCATTATCTTCAGCCACTAACACATGCCCTTCGAACTGTCGATGGGAACGAATTGCCCCCGCTCCAAAAGCATTGCCGTTTTCATCTCCTATTCCCAGTGCTTCGGCTATCGCGGAGTGAAGCTTTGTACAATAGATAGGAAGGGTTAAGGGGATGATGTTGGGAATATGATCGTATCGATCATCCAAAAAATCCATAATGACGACAGAGGGGATCTGTTTCTCAATGAGCATATTCCGGCCCGATTCATCCATTGAACTTTCCAAAAAGATCAGTAAATCGCACTCCTCTTGAATCGATTCGATCGTACTCATTTTGAGACCAAAACACTCCCAATACCGCCGTAATGACTCTACTTTGTAACTCTCTTGGGGATTGTATTGCAAAAGCCCAAAGGTGAACTGCCGAAACATCGTCACATCGATTTTAGGTTCGACGATTTCACGACTCACTTGAACCGGAATACGGAGAGTAAATAAGCTTCCCATCCCATCATCCGATTCGAGCTCAATCCCCCCATCCATATGTTCCGCAAGCTGCTTGCAAATCGATAGCCCCAACCCTGTCCCTCCGTTGACCTTGCCCGCGGTCTGCGCCTGAGAAAAAGCATTGAAAATTCGTTCTTGATCTCCCGAAGCGATACCGATCCCATGATCACACACCGAAAGGATTAACTCCCCTTTTTCATAACAGGCTTCTACATGAATGGCACCGTCTACTTCGCTAAATTTGATCGAATTGCTCAAAAAATTGCCCACTATTTGTTTGATCCGCAACGCATCCGAAAAAAGCTGATAGGGAATAGACGGGTCGATAAAACTGGTTAATACAATGTTTTTTGAATGGGCACTGGGGACAAATAGCTCCATGATATGCGAAATTTCATCATGTATGTTGAAAGGTTGAGGATCAATCGTAAATTCACCGCTTCGGAGTTTCGAAAAGTCCAGAATATCGTTGATGATATGAAGAAGATTTTCACCGCTATTTTCAATGATGTCGAGATATTTTTGGTGACGCGGCACTACCGTTTCATCTTTCAGAAGTGACACAAATCCTAACACAGCATTAAGCGGCGTCCGAATTTCATGCGACATATTCGAGAGAAAATATTCTTTCGCCCTACCTGCTTCGATTGCACTTTGAGTCGCGTCGATCAGCTTGGTTACCTCATATCCGATCGAAATATACTCAGTCGTTTTCAAGAGGGGATCGACAATCGGGACAATCGTCGTATCGACGTAATAATAGTCACCATTTTTTTTACAATTTTTAAAGGTCCCTTTAAAAACAGCCCCGGAGGTTATCGTTTTCCAAAGCTCTTCGAAAAAATCGGCCGGCATGTCGGTATGACGGATAATCGAATGGGTACGGCCCAAAAGCTCATCTCTCCTGTATCCGCAGACAGATACAAGATTGTCGTTAGCATAGATGATATTCCCCTCATCATTTGTCATTGCGACGATTGCACTCTCATCGATCGCATTTTTATATTCGCCCAGCAATTTGACGTTTTTGGCAATCTCTTGCTCTTTTTGGTAAATGGTATCGGTATACAGTTTTAATACACCGGCAAAATTTCGGTCAAAAAGATAGCTAATGGCTACAAATATCTCTTGATTGTTAATCCCTAGAAGATACGTCGCATTAAGCACTGAACGTTTGAAATGGGTGCATAAGACAAAAAGCTCGTCCGCCCGCAGTTCTTTGTTTTTGAGGTATTGGATCAGGTCGGCTATCACCGGACATTCGCCAATCATCATCTCCCCTGAAACTACTCCCATAAAGTAATCAAAGACACTTTCCGCATACTCTATGATAAAAAGATCTTGATCGATTTCATGACGCTCTAAAATCGATGCGCATAGATCTTCACCCACCCACTCTTGTAGAATCGATCCTTTTGATGTGATCAGTATCTCTTGGACATGGGACAGGGGAGAAAAATCATGCGGACTCATGGTACCCTCTCCTACGGCAGTTTTTACACAATATCATAGTAAAAACGGATATTTATTTTGTATTATAGGGCTATCCACCAAAAAACACCTGAAGCTACCAAGAGAAGCTGCATCCCTAATATTATTAGTGTTCCAATGATATTTCCTGTCTGGCAACTTACACATTGTTTGTATTTGCGAGACTCATACTGCGCATAGAAAAAATACCCGACCAGTAGCAGCAGCACGACTATCAGGAAATATTTATCCATCGTATAGACAAATTCCCTCAAAGGCTCCAAGGCAAAAAATGGGATGACAAACGTCAAGACGATGAACCCCATCAGATATTTTGCTCCGCGTTTAAAATACTCGCGATAGAAAACGATAGGACAGCTATCCGCTCCTCCGTCCCTCACCAATCCAAATTCCAGATGATTATGGATTCGCTGTTTCATCTCACTGTCAACCCGATCAACGAACGTGCTTCCAAAACAATAATCAAGCTGCTGCTGAAACGCTCTGGACATTTCCCCTTCCAAATGACGATGATGCTGGGTCCCTTTGTCGTCTTCATAGATGACGGTCACGGTTTCATACCGATCAACATCCACGCTGATCCCCTCATAATAGATACTTCGCTCGGTCTGTGTCCTCGTCCCGGAATGTTTGATAAGACGGCTATTAATATAGGGGGTATAGTTCTCCCCTTCTTTCATGACGATGATGTTGTATTGAATACCGATCATAATCGCACTCAGAGCTTCCAGATTATTGGCTCTCATCGTATCGATCATATCGGTAATCCATTGAGACAATTCGTCATCAAAAAAACGGACATTAGCAGAAATAAGACGGATCGTCGGGTCAGGGTATTTTAGGAGATCTTTAATCATAAGTAAACTTTAATGGAGAGGTTGTCGGTACAAAGAGACGGCTCAAAAGAGCGTCTCAGAATCTTTTAGTGGCTTTTGCTCACAACAATCAGCATTTTAATATTAATAATAATAAAACGGATAAACTGCCAAATTTTACAGGTACGGAGAGCCCGAGCCCATTTTCCCGGAATCATTGCCGTGTTAAATTTATCGTTTTTAGCAAAATTAAATTCTTCTTCTTTTACTGCCATTTTTGACTCCTTGCTTACTTTATTTTAAAGGCCAAAGGAAAAAACCCTTTTGGCTACATTTCACCCTTTAGAACGCTTCTTTATTCTGGAATAATTTTCCAGAACGGCTTTAGTTTCGCTTTATAAAGAAACAAATAGTGTAGGATATGCTTGATCCAGTGACCCGCCAAACCGATCTCACCAAAGGTATAATCGGTATCACGGCCCGTGCCAGGATATTTATCATAATCGGGAACTACCGGATAAACCGTCATCGCAGCAGCCGTACCGTCTAACCACCCTTTACCCGCAGATGCGACACATGCTGCACCCATCTCCGCCATCGACGCTTCATGCAAATGAGCACCAGCACCTTTGGTGATTAAGTCGCAAATACTATGGGCAACCGCTTTTCCGATAATACCGCTAGGCATACCCGTACGTGGAGGAGTCGGGTTGATGACCGTGCCATTTGGCGATTTCATCGGTTTAGAAATGAGGTGCGGAGGGGCAAAAGCGATTCCTGCCGCAAAAAGATTTTTATACGTCGGGTTCTGATAGGTGCGAGGCCAGTCTGAAGCTTTCCACTCTGCATACGGTTTAGGCGTATAGTCGGCATCTACTTTCATAAAGCCGTTCGGAGCAAATACCGTATCCGTAATGTCCTCACCTGCTTTATTGTAGGCTTTCAATCCGACACCTGCGAACGGCGGAATTAACATTGAGAAATCAAAACTCTCTTCCCCTGCAGAACCG
>JAUXSZ010000040.1 GCA_030679635.1 Sulfuricurvum sp.
TTTGAGTACATTCAAAAAACATTGCATCAATTTTACAGTATGGAGCAGTGCCATAATCGCTTTATCGAAACGGTGTACGTTGCCGATTCGCAAGGTAGAAGTGAAGAATTGAAACGTTATTTAGAAGAGGAGCTTTTCCTGAATGTTTTGGTTCGCAAGGTGGATGTTGCCGAAGCCATACATGCTCTTGCTATGATGGAAGAGGAGGGGCTTTGAAATACAGTTTAATTACCCCTCGCTCCAAGCGGGTTATCAGCGGGGAATTGCAGCTTTCTCTTTTTTTCTTTATGGTGAGCATTGTGATGATTGTTGGGGCATATATGTTTTTAAGCTATAAAACGTATGACTTTAAAGTAGAACATGCGAACGTTGGAAAACGGCTAGAGAAGCTTGATGCAAATACGCGTCGCTTAGAAGTAGAGAGTGAAAATATTGAAATGGCGGTTAAGACACATGAACGTATTACTACCGATAATACGGTCATGAAAGAGAGTATTCGCAATCTTTTTGATCTTGTGCCGGATAAAATCACATTAACGCGAGCAGAGTTGGGTGAAAAATCGTTGGTCCTTTATGGGATTACTCCCAATAAAGAGACGTATGAATTTATGTTGCAAGCTCCATTGCATTCAATCTTTCATCGTACCTATACGAGTTTTTATCCCGTAGAAAACGGTTGGTATCGATTTACATCGACGAATTATCTGGATGATGAAACTGTCAGTGAGGTGATTGAATGAGTCAAAGAACCAATCATCGGACCCTCTATTTGGTACTACTGTCGTTGTTTTTACTGATAGGAATTCTTCTGTTTGCCATTGTTTTCTTGATTCCAAAAGGAAAAGAATACCGTACTTTACGGCTGGAAAGTAAAAAAGAACAGCAATTGATTAACAGGGCGCAAGATCGCTACGGCTATGTCAATAAAAAACTTGAGAAGCTCAAGAGCGAGCATGCCCGCACGATGGAAGCATTTCAAACAGCCTTTAATCCAGAGAAATTTACGAAAATGAATCATCAAGACTTTCAGGACCTCTATTTGACGGAGATACAAATGGCGGATCATAATGGCTCGTTTAAAGTCTATGAGGTGAATGCGACAACAAAGATTATCTCTCCTCAAGCTTTTTACAATTTTCTGGAAAAAATAAATAAAAGTGATTGGATTATTGCGGTTAATTTTCCTGTTTACTTTGAGCGGGATGGCGATAAGATTAAATCTTCGTTTACGATGAAGGTCCATACAAATGGATTTCATCCCGAAAAATAGACCAACAATAGCTCTTTATTTGATATTTTTGGCTTTCTCGTAAGCATCTCGTACCGCTTCCATGCACCCATGCCGAACACCCAATCGTTCAAGTGCCCCATATCCGGCGGCGGTCGTTCCTCCTGGACTCATGACGCTGTCTTTGAGTAACGCCGGATGCGTGATTTGTATTAGCGTTCCAAATCCCTCAAACAGTCCTCTCATAAGCGTCATAGCATCGTTTCTCTTTAACCCTTCACGTACGGCACCATCGCAGAGTGCTTCCGCAATCAGTGCGAGGTATGCAGGTCCGCTTCCTGCAAGGGCCGTGGCGATATCAAGCTCTTTTTCACTTCCCAGCCACAGCGTTGTTCCAATCGATCCGAACAAAGTAACGGCTTCATCGTGCAACGAAGCATCTCCTACCAGTGAGGTTATAGAAAGACCGACTTCGGCCGCAAGATTGGGCATGGCACGTACATAGCTCACGGCACTGATGCAATGCAGTGAAGCTAAGGGGGTTCCTGCAAGTACCGAATAGAGCGCTTTTGCTTTCCCGCTTAAACGGGTAGAAATTTCTGCAAGATTGGAGGGCTTAACGCACACTATAAGAGTTTTTCCCTCGCAGGAAGATGCTTCATAAAGTGTTTTTTGGACACTGCACCCCAATGAGGTTTCAAATTGCTCCAGTGTCTCCTGTGTGCGTCCTATGACTTCAAGTGAATAGGTTTCTTTGAGCCCTTTGGCAATTGAGAGAGCCATTTTTCCATTGCCGATTAGAGTAAGAGAGGGCTTAGTCATTGGATGGATTCTTTAGATAGGTGCTAATCGGCTCGGCGATGGAAAAATCGGCACGGTTATCGAGAATGACTTGAGCCATCCTTTGATTGTCGGTATTGAAAATCAAAGGGGCCACAAAATTGATCGTTGACTTTTCAATGGAGGTGTTTAAAATAATAATGGCGTAAATAAGTAGATTACTGGTTTCCGTGATTTGCATAGCGGCTTGCAGGGATATTGGAATATCAAAAGAGTATTCGCGTAAAGCATAAGGGTTAATCAGCGTGAAAGAAGGACCATCGCCAATACTCTCAAGACGCATAAAAATATCGTCAATTTTTTGGAGTTCCATATGAGTCACGGACTCGAAACCAAGCATAGGAAGTTGTAAAGTAAACTGCATAATAGCCTCGTAGGGTTAAGGATTGTGCACGATTTTAACACACGATCTATAAAAAAAGTGACTGTGCACAAATATTCATCTCAATAGCGCTGCAAATCTCTTCTCAATATTAATTTCTTTTTGGTAAAATGGTTCTAACTTTAACAGAAAACGGACACTATGAGATGATGATTCGAATCGTAATGATGGCAGCAATGACACTTCTCTTTTTAAGCGGGTGCACAAAAGAGCTGGATGAATACAATAAGCCTGCGGATTACTGGTACGAAAAAATGATTACCGCTATTTCAGATGGAAATTTGGAGAAAGCGGACAGTGCTTTCAGTTCGTTACAAAGTGAGCACATCGCTTCTCCGTTATTGAGTGAAGCAACCTTGATTATGGCGCAGGCCCATATGGCCTATGAAGAGTATTTGCTTTCGGAGCACTTTTTGGATGAGTACAATCGGCGGTATGCGACCCAAGCGGGACGCGAATACGCAGAGTTCTTGAAAATAAAATCGAAATTTTTAGCGCTTCCTGATCCTGGACGGGATCAAGGATTGATCGATGAGACGCTAAGGGGGGCTCGTCTTTTTAAAGTGAGTTACCCTCATTCCGTGTATACTCCGTTGGTGAATACGATGGAGACACAATTGCACTTAGCAAAAGCTACTTTGAACGAGCAGATCGCGGGATTGTATGACCGATTGGGAAAACCTAAGGGGGCAACGGTTTATCGAAACAGTGCTCCTGTTACATGGATCGATCCCTCTGAAGTTCAAGCGGCAAAGATACCATGGTATCGTGAAATGTTTGAAGGTGACGGTACTAGCAGCTGGTACGCATTCATGATTCCGAATACCCGAAGCGTTGTCTCTATGGATGATAATACTACTAATTGACAGAAAAGGAATAGAATCCCTTTTACTACGCTAGCCGCTTGGGCTACTGAAGCTTGCCTCTTGAGAGGCAGAATTTTAATGATTAAGGATTGAGAATCAATGCAACTTAGTAATTACAGCCCTTTTCCAACCGTTTTACCGGTTATTGCGGAGGATGATCTTTTCTTATATCCTTTTATGATTTCTCCGCTCTTTTTAAATGATGAAAAAAATATTGCCGCAGCTACTGAAGCGATTGAAAACAACTCTCTGGTCATTGTCTGTCCGGTAAAACCTGATCATGAAGGTCAGCGTGAGGGGTCATCGGTTTACGATGCCGGAGTTATCGGCTCCATTATGCGTAAAGTGGTACTTCCGGACGGGCGAATAAAGATTCTGTTTCAAGGTCTTGCACGCGGTCATATTATGGAATTTAGCAGTGATAATCCATTACGGGCCCATGTTGATATCATTTCTACAGAAAACGTCAGTAATCTAAAAATGGACGCGATTCTCGAAGTATTGCGCGAAAAAGTACGCGCTTTGTCACAGGTGAGTAACTATTTCCCCGCAGATTTACTCCGAACGATTGAAGAGAATCACGAGTATAACCGTATTATCGATCTTATTTGCAGTTCGATAAAGCTTAAAAAAGAGAATGCCTATCAGCTTTTTATCGAGCGTGATCCGGAAAAGCGTTTTTTAATGCTCATCGATGAGCTTATCGAAGAGACCGAAGCCAATAGACTCCAAAAAGAGATACGCTCAAAAGTACATAACCGTATTGAAAAGGTGAACAAAGAATATTTCTTGAAAGAACAGCTCAAGCAGATACAAAAAGAGCTCGGTACCGACAGTCATCGTGATGAAGAGATCGAAGAATTTCGTAAAAAACTCGAGAGCAAAAAAGCAAAAATGCATGAGGATGCCTATAAAGAGGTCAATAAGCAGTTAGACCGTTTTGCTCGAATGCATCCTGACAGTGCAGATGCGGGGATGATTCAGACCTATTTGGAATGGGCATTGGATATTCCCTACGGAGAAGAGGCAAAAAAAGCGCTCAATGTGCATGAGGTTGAAAATCAGCTCAATAAAGACCATTTTTCTCTCAGAAAGCCTAAAGAGCGGATCTTGGAGTACTTTTCCGTCAAAGAGCTTCTAGAGCTGCGAGGGATGGGGGACAAAGAGGGACGCGGGGCAATTCTTTGTTTTGTAGGCCCTCCCGGTGTCGGCAAAACGTCACTTGCCAACTCTATTGCTACGGCGCTAAAGCGTCCGCTGGTTCGTATTGCGTTGGGCGGCTTGGAAGATGTGAATGAACTACGAGGTCATCGTCGTACCTACGTGGGAGCAATGCCGGGACGTATCGTCCAAGGGATAATCGAAGCCAAAAAAATGAATCCGGTTATTGTCCTCGATGAAATCGACAAGGTAGCCAAATCGCATCGCGGCGATCCGACAGCTGTTTTGCTGGAAATACTGGATCCTGAGCAA
>JAUXSZ010000047.1 GCA_030679635.1 Sulfuricurvum sp.
GTACTCGAAGAGGTTGAGGGGTCGGTCAAGAACCGTGATGTCCTCGCAGGAATCGAACGTCTCAAAGAGCAGGTGAAAACCCTCAAAAGCGAAATGGCTTCTCTTGCTCACGCCTCCAAAGAGGAAGTTAAGGTGACGATGATCGGCAATACGGCCGTAGTCGTCGCTGAACTGGAAGCAGGGGATATCAAAGAGCGGATCGATGAGCTCAAAAACGAGCACGAATCGGTTGCGGTCATGTTGTTTCAAGTCAAAGAGGATAAAGTGCTGCTCGCAAGCGGTGTCAAAAATGCCAACGCAAAAGCCGGCGATTGGATCAAAGTAATCGCTCCGATACTCGGCGGCGGCGGCGGCGGACGTCCCGATTTTGCTCAAGCAGGCGGAAAAGAGCCTGGTAAAATAGGCGAAGCCAAAGAAGCCGCGATTGTCTACATAACAAAGGAACTTACATGAAAGATTTTATCTACCAGTTTTTTGCCGATCATCGGACAATGATTATTTTTTTACACGTCATCAGTGCCGTGGTTTGGGTCGGAGGGATGATCGCGATACGGTTTGCCGTGCATCAGTCATGTGCCATGATCCAAGATCCGAAAATGAAAATGGAGCGGGCAGTCCACACACTAAACCGTCTTTTCACGATCGTATGGCCGTTCGCGACGGTTCTAATCATCACCGCTGTTTTGATGGCAGTAGGGCTTGGTTTTCGTGCGGCTGCTATGGATGCTGGCGGTAATGTCATCGATGCGTATGCGATGAGTCTGTATCAGACAGTACACATCAAAGAGGCGATATGGATGGTCATGGCGATCAATTTGGGCGTCATGATGTATCGAAGAGGGCAAGCCCAAAAAGCGCTAAAAATCGAGGATTTGGCTCGCGCTAAAGCCATGCTCACACCGATTGCGCAATACATGGTTCCTTTGAATATTGTTCTTGGAATCATCGCTATTTATATGGGCGTGGTTCTTCGTAGCGCGTACTAAAATCATGCTGCGTCTCGCCTCTGCTTCGATTACCCGCGCGGGACTTCTTCGCGCGGCCGGCATCCCCTTTATCCAAGAGTCGATTGATTTTGATGAAGACTCGATTATTGCCTCCTGCCCTAAAAATTTTGTTTATCAAGCGACGCTCGGTAAATACCGTGTAAATCTGGAAAAATTCGGTTTCAGCGATTTTCCTCTCCTCGTCGCCGATACCGTTGTCACGGCTCAGGGGAAAATTCTGCGCAAAGCCAAAGACGAAATGGATGCGAGAGCTATTTTGTCAGCACAAAGCGGCTCAGAAGTCTCTATAATAACCTGTATGATTTATAAAACGCCCCGACTGGAACTCGTTGATATCTCATCTACCCACTATTTTTTCGACCTTTTTGATCCAGAAGCCGTGGAAGCGTACCTGAAAAGCGGCGAATGGCGCGGAAAAGCGGGAGCGTGTATGGTGGAGGGGTTTTGTAAATCGTATATACGCCAAACGAGAGGGTACGAGAGTACGGCGATGGGACTCTCCGTTGAAGTACTCAAGCCGTTTTTATCATGAGTCATCCTTATGCCAACGAACTCAAAGCGCTGAAACGTTCCGGGCGCTATCGGGAGCGTTTTGTCAGCAATCCGGAGTTGCTGGACGGGGCTTCGAATGATTATCTGGGTTTGGCGCATGTAAAAGAGCTCCATCTCAAAGCATGCGAAACGCTGAGTTCGTATCCCTTTCATGCCCCAAAATCCTCCATGCTTGTCAACGGGTATCATCCCATTCATCAAAATTTTGAACGTGCTTTGTGTGACGCCAACGGGTTTGAAGCGGGGATTGTGATGGGAAGCGGATTTAATGCCAACATCGGTCTCATTGAAGCCCTTGCCCGCAAAGGGGATCTTCTCTTGATGGATGCGTCGTATCATGCCAGCGGGGTGATGGCGACGCGTATGTGCGATGCGAGAGTGGAGTTTTTTGCCCATAATGACGCGACAGCTCTGGAAAATTTTCTTCAGAAAGCGACGGAAAAACGGATTATTGTGGCCGTTGAGGGGATATACTCCATGAGCGGGGATAAGCTCACCAGAGAGATACTGGAGGTTTGCGAACGTCACGATGTTTTGCTGATTCTGGATGAAGCGCATAGCAGCGGGGTAATCGGTGAAAAGCTCATGGGGATACTCGACTATTATCACATCAAGCCGACGGACAATATGATCAAGATGGGGACGCTGGGCAAAGCATACGGCAGTTTTGGGGCGTATGTCCTCTCCTCGCAGCATA
>JAUXSZ010000060.1 GCA_030679635.1 Sulfuricurvum sp.
GATGCGTCCAGTGCCATCGTTCACGGAAATGGACGCACCTTTACCTGCCGCCTCAGCGTCGCCCCTTTTCATTTATGCGATCACCCCTCACAAAATGGCTATAAAGTAGAAATGTCACAGGTTCAAAACATAAGCGGTGAAGAATTAAAACCGCACGTAATCATCCCTAAAGCTTCCGTTCAAGCATTGACATCCCCAGAAGAAACCATGAGTGAAAGCGCTCCTATACCGCTTCCCGACTATACCCGTCTCACCGCCACGCCGTTAAGTGAATCTAGCCTCTTGGATATCCCAGAAACGCAACCAACGTCGCTCGACGACACCGATGATGTTTATGCCAGTCTTATGGCACCGTTGAGCGAAAAAGAGTTGGATACTTTCCCCGAGGAGAGTCTACCAGAGAGGGCAAGAAGCATCCCCGTTCCTGCCGTCGCCGTACAGCCTCCTATCCTTGGAAATCCTCAATACACTGCTGATGAAAAAAGGTATCTTGCTCATCATAAAATTGATAATACCTATCACTATGATCCCCATGTTGCCGCCAAGGAGCTGGGTCTTCCCGTTGACTTGATTCAAGAGTTCATCGGAGATTTTATACAACAATCATATGAATTCAAAAATGAGCTCTTCCAAGCGGCAGTAAAAAGTGATTTCAATACCCTTCATATCCTTTCACACAAACTCAAAGGGGTTGCCGCCAATCTGCGTGTAGAAAACGCTTTCGAAACCCTCACTATTATTAATGTATCCACAGAATCTGTTGAAATTGAGGCAAATCTCAAATATTTTTATAGCATTATTGCAAAACTTGAAGGAAAAAAAATCCCTGAAATACCCATCCTTGAAGAAACATCAGCTACGACAAAATCTGAACCATCTTCAGCAATAGAATCTGAAGTGCATGAAGATATTTATGCCTTTTCTCCCAAGCAACATCATAATGAACCTCTACTGATCCATGAAGAAGATATTTATAACGAAGAGGAAATCCTCTCCAACGTACCCAAAAACAATGAACCTTTAAAAGAGGAACGCTTGGCCCTTCATAAAGAAATTACGAATAATGTTCCATCTGCAGAAGATACAGAAGAGAGTATTGTTGTCCCCCTTCATTACGACATGCATTCCGTCGCCGGATCTCTTGGTATCGAACCTTCTTTCATGGAAGAGTTGATCAACGACTATAAAACCGATGCCCAATCCATTAGCACCCAAATCATACAAGCCATCAAAGCGTTTGATACCCATACGTGGAGAAGCAGTGCTGCTAAACTAAAAGGGATTAGTGACAATTTACGTCTCAGCGAAATTTCTCAAGAACTCACTATTTTATCGACAACCAATGACGCGCAAGAAGCCAAAAGAGCCTCTTTACGGCTCAGTAGCTATCTTGATCAACTTTAAGGGAAATTTACTATGCAGTTAGGACTTAAGAATCGACTTCGCCTGATCAGTCTCTTTCCGATATTGATCTTGTTTTCACTCGCCACATATTACGTATACACCTCTTATTTAAGCTTTCGCTCTGCACAACACCTACAAACGCACCTAGAGGGGAACAAACAGCTTAATAACATGATTAATAATATCTCGAGAGAGCGTGGTATGGCGGTGATGTATTTAGGAAATGCCTCAGCAGCTACCCTTAAATCCCTTCATGCCCAGCGTTCTATTGTTGACAGGGCACTTAAAGAGTTTAGTGCTCACGACAACTCCCCTAAAATCGTATCTCTCATTGCAACGTTGAAAAAATCACGCCATCAAGCTCGTCCTTCAATAGACAATAAGAGCGCTGACTTTAATGTAATCTTTAATGACGTTTATGGAAAGCCTCAAGAGGCCCTTATCCAAGAGCTTTCCTCCCTTTCCACCGCATTATTGGATGATAAAGTGGCTTCTATGGCCAACAGTTACCTTTCTTTGGTTCGGGCGAATCAATATACCAGCTTAGAGCGTGACTATTTGACCTATTTGCTCTCAAAAGGAAGCGCATTAGAGGACGAAGAACTTGGTCGATGGATCACCCTCATTGGCAATGCAGATGCTCTTAATCTAGAGGGGGTCAGCAATAAAGAGTTGCAAGCCCTACTCAAAGCCTCTCTTCTTTCAGAAGGTAATACCGATTTATTTAATGATATCACTTCTGAACGGGGCAGCATCCTACGCGCAAGCGGTGAGGGACAATACGAGACCCAGTCGGGTATCTGGTTTGCGATGCTCTCAGAAAAAGTCAATGCCATCAACGAAGGTGAGCAAATTTTGCTGGACGCGATGGACAGCAGAGCCTCTCTTGTCAAAACACAAGCACTGCAATTTCTCGTAACTGCCATTACCGTATGGATCGTCTCTGTCCTTATCGGCATATTGGGTTTCTTGCTTTCAAACGAAATCTCGAAAAACATTAAGCATCTTGAATCCGTTCTAAAGCGTGTTGCAGAGGACACACACGACAATGAAGCAGATACCCTCAGTAAATCAATCAACCTTGATACTGCAGAGGGGACAGCACAAGCATATGCGCTACTTGAACGTATTATTGAGCAAACAATGGGCGACAAACAATTTGCACAAGAAGCGAGTCAAGCCAAATCAATGTTCTTGGCCAATATGTCCCATGAAATCCGTACCCCGCTCAATGGTATCGTCGGGTTTACAGAGCTTCTAAAAGATACGGAACTGCATGATGAACAGCGTGAATTCATCGATATTATTGAAAAAAGTTCTGAAAATCTGCTCGAAATCATCAATAATATTCTCGACCTTTCAAAAATTGAGAGCAACAAACTCGAAATTGAAGACATTGCCTTTAATCCACTCGAAGAATTTGAAAGTGCCGTTGAAGTATATGCCGTACGTGCTTCTGAAAAACACATCGATCTTGGATGCTTCATTGATCCAAGTCTTGAGCAGCCGCTCAAAGGAGATCCAACCAAAATAAAAGAAGTTATCATCAATCTTCTCAGTAATGCGGTTAAATTCACCAATGCGGGTGGAATTATCAATATCGATGTACGCCGAATAGAGAGCAATGAACCCAATCATGCTCGCGTACGCTTCCAGATTAAAGACAACGGTATCGGCGTTACAAGTGAGCAAAAATCGCGTATTTTTGAAGCTTTCTCGCAAGCAGATACCTCTATTACCCGCAAATACGGCGGTACAGGATTGGGTCTGACCATTTCAAGCCGTTTTGTCGAACTTATGGGGGGGAAACTCGATCTAGAGAGCACTCCGGGTGATGGCACTATGTTCTTCTTTACGTTGTCCTTTGAGGAGATTGAAACACTCAACGATCCTATCAAGGGCTCTTTTTCAAATATCAATGTCGTAATTCATGAGAATAGAAGTAAGAAAAAAGCACAAACAGCCTACGTAAAAGAGTATCTTGACTATTTCGGCGTCAGCTATACGACCTTCCATGAAATCGAAGAATTGAAATTGCTTGAGAGTCAAAGCAATTACGACCTTTTATTTGTGGATAACGATTATACCAACGACGTTGATTTGGTACAATTTTCCTCCGCGAAGGAGCAGTTGGTTCTTATTACAAAATCCTATTATATGAAAAAAATTGACTCTATGGGGCTGGATTTATTCAAAGTCCTTTATGAGCCTGTCAACAGCAGTAAAATTCGTACCGTACTTGAAACCTACGACATAGAAGGATTGAACACCAGAAAGCAAAAATCGTCTCGTCGTAAAAGCTTTGATGAAAAGAATTCTCGGTTTACAGCATCCGTCCTTGTTGCAGAAGATAACATTATCAATCAAAAGCTGATTCGACGTACGCTCGAGGACTTAGGATTAGAAGTTACTTTGGCAAATAATGGATTAGAAGCATTTGAAAAACGTAAAAACAGCCAATTTGATCTTATCTTTATGGACATTCAAATGCCCCTACTCGATGGTATTGAAGCAACACAAGAGATTCTCGATTTTGAAGAGGATTATGACCAACACCACATTCCAATCATCGCACTGACCGCAAATGCGCTCAAAGGGGATCGAGAACGTTTCTTGGCCGCAGGGATGGATGAATACACAACTAAACCGTTGGTTAGGGCTGAAATCGTATCCTTGCTCAACCATTTTCTCTCTCATAAAATTATAGCGATTAATACCGTACCAAAAGCAACAACTTCCTATGATGCTGATGTGTTGCTGGCAAAACAAAATCCAATTGAGATAAAACTGTTTAGCCGTATTCTGAACGATTTAGGATACACCTATGAATGCGTTGACACGGTGAATGATCTGAAACATCACATTACCGATAAACGGTACAAGGTGGCATTGTTCGATAAAACGTTACAAGAACTTGATTTGAGCGAACTGTATGATATAATCCATACAAATAATAGCGATATCTCTTTGGTCATGATGGTTGATCCTAATGCAAAAGAAGATTTGAATGACGCGATGTATGTACATGAAATTATCAAAAATATTGTCAATAAAGACTTATTACGTCTTGTATTTGAAAAATTTATCTAAATCAGGGATAATCAATGATTGATGAAAAGCTCATAGTCCTCACCGTCGATGACGATATAATTAATTTAAAATTACTGAAAACAATACTGATGAAAGCTCCCAATGTTTATCAAGTAATTGAGGCAAAAAATGGGGCAGATGCCATCGGTATTTTAAAGTCCCAAGATGATATCGATATCATCTTGCTGGACATCATAATGCCGGTTATGGGAGGAATTGAGATGCTTAAAGTGATTAGAGCCGATGACTCTCTTCGTCAGCTTCCGGTCATTGTTTTAACCACGGATGAAACCAAAAAGACAGAAGCGCTTGAATGTGGGGCAAACGGGTTTTTGATGAAACCTATCCGTGAAAAAGAGGTTCTCTCTAAAATCTTTCAACTTACTATTTAAACTCTTTTTTCCTGCCTAAGCAGGAAATCTCCAACCTCTTTTATCTTAAAATACTTGCCAGCTTCGCTCGTGTACTCGAATCGGTTCCGTGCTAAGATCATGATCCGTTACTGTCACATCCATTAACACCGTAGTATCTTTTCCTGTACCAGATGCTAGCGTAGTACATGCAGGAGGTGCAACTCCTTGAAATGAATACGCCAAGGATATATTAACATCAAACATCGGTGCATTACCGGCATCGTTCACAGTAATATTGAGCTGATTAAGACAGTTCCCCCCTGCCGTCTCAAAACCTTGAACTCTCATAATCGCATATTCGGTTGCACTTTTAGCCAGAAGTTCCGCTTGTGCCCGTAAATATTTATCGCCTACCGCTTTGGACTCCTGAGCGCCGCTTCTCATCAATAAAGCACCCCCCATAGCGATTAAAACTACGACAAAAATAGCTAATATCATAGCAAAACCAGGTCGTTTAGTAGCGTACATGGACTCTCCTTTCGCGACAGATAGCTTGACTTTCGGCATCCGTAGTGCTCAAGTTGGCATCGAGCCCTCGCATACATACTTTTAGCCGCCAGACCAATCCACGGTCGTTGAGATTTGCATTCGCCATAAAATCGCTCGTGTCATAATCCGCGTAAAAATGAGCAACATTTTGAGCTAATAGATTAATTTTTGCTGCCGCAGTATAACGTTCACCCAACCAAGGACGAAAATTAGTATACATGGTAAAATCACCATTATCCAGTACCCTAAATGCATAGCCCGTACGTAAGAGGTATTTTTGCTTTCCATCAGTGGCATTATTATCAGTATTCAACTGTATTCTTGTGGAACTGATCGGATTTGCAGCAACATTAAGTTTATGAAATCCTTCATATCCTCCTGCGTCATCCCAGTTAAAACGAGCACAAGCAGCTACATTAGCGCTGCCAGCATTATACACAGCAGAATTTCTAAGAGTTGATCCCAATGCAGTGATAACCGTATTGGCCATCGTGTAATCGGCATCCGACGCATTGAGCTCATTATTACTCATAAGCAGTGTATCTTCGCTCCATCCCGGTCGGTTACCTGATGTACCATACAAACTGTCAATATCCGGAGCTAACAATGCAATGGTGTAATCATTCGCATCGCCACTTGTCGGAGGGCCATAGCACCCATTTGCTGCACCACCACGGTCAAGATTGACAATCGAACTGCTAATAGCGTTTTCAAAATATTTAGAGAGTTGATCCAAAACTTGATCGGCTTGAGCGACCCGCTTGGTATATTCTTGCGTTCGATAAATGTTTTCATAATATTGACGGATGGTTTCCAGTACCAATCCTCCAACAATCCCTAAAATAACAATCACAAAGAGCAATTCGATCATTGTAAAGGCATTTCTAGATTTTATTTTCATCGTTAGTTGCCTTTATTGGATTTAAAAAAGGTCAGCACAATATCCGTTCCCAAAGTAGGATTACTAAAACGTGTCACGACCCTCTTAAGGTGACTCGTTCCCGTAGCCCCTGGGCTCATAGTCCCGGACGAACCAAGAGTCCAAGTATCGCTAGCTGTGTTGTTCACAATATTATCTAATGCCGAATCCACATAACTCACGGCATAACTTGCAGTTATCGTATAGTTCTCTCCACTAGCCGCTGTAATGGTGATGGGTTCACTTCCGCCATTCAGCTGCTCGATACCCTTACTCAGATTACCATCTCCAGCAGCTATCACAGAAGGAGCATTTAAAGGATCACATTGGATCTTCGAATCAGGATTGGCACGATACCAGACAGTTCCTGTACCACGGCTACAATTCAAATCAGCCGCATTAATCAAAAGAAGAGGACCAGAACCGGAAGCTTGATAATTTTGATCCCAGCGTGCTTGAAATTTATCAATCGCCCATCCGCTCAAACGTGACATAACGTCGTCATCGATCATGATCTGTTTCACCGCTTTATCCGCGACGGAGATCATCGAGGGGATCGAAAGAACACTAATTGCGATGATAACAATCGCAAAGATCAGCTCGATCATCGCCATTGCTGGGCGCATTGCTTGTCTTATCATCGAATCGCCGGAGCATAATCTCTGGTACTTTTCCATCCGCCCGCTCCACCTGTTGATCTTTTACTCCCTTTAGTCGCTTCTGATTCTGTTTTTGCACTGCCTGTCGCCCCTACTGCCGGAACGACATTGATGTTAAAACACGGATGAGTAAAACAATCGAGATTGATCGCTGATGGATCGGAATAAGGCGATACATTTTGCCCATACCATAACCATGGATCGGTATCGATATGTGCTTTGGCGCTGTAAGGAACCGTACCGGAAGCACTAAAATTATACGACTCAACACCACTGGCCGAAGTGCTTGACATATTGACAGCCGATGAAGAGATACGTGTCACATTTCCATCCCCGTCACTTGCGTCGCTGTGCAGCGTGTTAATATGCCATATACTCTCATTTCGGCTCGGAGCGAGCGTCGTTCCTCCTATTGTTAGAGTATTAAACACCTCGTACCATGCATTCGCAGTATAAGGAACCGATCCAAAAACTCTCACATCTCGAGGGATGATCCGCCCATAAACAAATTTTGAGCTTCCGCTCGCGGTTCCGTTACCCGTTCCATTAATATTTGCCTGATTGCCACCATCAATATAAGTCGATGATGCTGAGATATTTAAATCCGTCCCCAGCACATCAAAAGAGTTTGCCGTTTGATTTCTATCCCGTTGAAAATTAAACCGTAAATACTGAGACGTATTGGTTTCATTCCATGGAATTGTTTTGGTTCCTGCGCTAAATCCTAAAGCGAGATTCGTAATCGTTGTTTCATTGGCATCCGGATAAAGATACACAGATTTTCGTACTACAGGAATAATATTGATATTATTTTCCCAAAGAGGGAACGTCGCAAAATTTTGGGTAACGTTTCCATCTTTGTTTAGTGCTCGTACTTGCGTGTGAATCCGTCCAGACATTTGGCCGACTTCATTTGCAATATAAGTAAATGACCCAGGATTTCCATTGTTATTCGTAATATTGAGTTCATTAAAATCAAAATGTTCAGGAATGAAGGTGAGATTCTTGTCCCCACAAACATACCTTCCTGTACAATCGCCAGTCGTATCATCAATGTCTACATTCGACCAGTTTTGGTCTTGCACGCTCAAAGTTATCTTGCCCACATCATTAAAAGACAATCCAGCAACTTCATATCCCGCTACTCCCGATTTCACAGACAGACCATCGGATATATTAAAATCACTCGATCCAAAAACTGCTGTTCCAGCCATACTTGGCGTCACAACATTGTTACGATTATATTTTGTTGTAATGACAGAAAATACTGAATTTGCAGATGTCACATTATAATCTTGCGTATTCGTACTTGTATTATAGTTATAGGCATCAATCGATGTATTATAATCTTGCCCTGCACGCAGAAGATTTGGCATATCAGTATGGGAAGAATTAATCGCAAACTTATCGGGGCGAATGGCGAACGCATCCGATGAGCATCCTTTAGTAGCCAAAGCATCCAAAGTACATTGATAACACCCATAATTATGATTGTATTCACCCGTACCGACTCCATGATTATTAGGTTCACACGGTGCCCCATTAATCGTACTGCGACACCGATCTACGGCTACTTGCCCAAATGCTTGAAGATATTGATTTCCACTATTTGCACATTGTGGCATACCCGCGATATTGCCATTGTTTGAACTGTTAACCAGACACGTAATCGAAGGATCGATAAGATTCATCCCATAAAAATTAAGGTATTTTTGGACAATTTTGGAATATTGTTTTGCATTTGCCTGAACCGTGTACGTTGATGTTGACCGTGCATACGTATCTCCGGCATGGAACGTTGCAACCAGAGGGGAACCGTTAGCTCCCATCAACTGATACCGCTCTGTCGTACACACTCCATTGTCATCCGTACTGTTTGTATCCGAAACATAAAACAGGACAGGCATATCCACCACATTGTTATTCCCTGCCGTATAGTACGGGATAGCCGTAAAACCACCTGTAGTCCCCAGCCAAACGGCATCCAGTGTTTTAAGAGGTTCTGTCGTGATTTTAGTTTTTAACCCTGTTTGTGCTGTATATCCGTTCGTAGGATAATTATCTACTACATCTACCGCCCCTATATTTTCCGGAGGAACGGGTGGAGTTGGGTTATAAGGGGTACATCGACCCCAAACGGTAATATCATCAATTTCATGAATATTAGTAGATCCTCCAGTGGAACCTGTCAAAGCCAAACGGACAAAAGCTGGACTTACCCCTTGAGAGGCAATCGCGTCAAACTTGTTGATAATAAAAACATATCCTGACCCTGTATTCCGCTCAAGCGAGATATAAAGATGTGCAGGGTCACGGGCATCGACCGTCATACGAAATTTATCACCCGGATTTGGTGTACTTCCTGCACTATCTATTGACGGTGTCAATGTTCCTGTTCCTGCTAAAAAAGTATACCCATCTTGTCCAATACCTTGCCCCCGGATCGCTACTGCATCATTTCGGAAACCACTGTTTGTTCCTGAACCCAAACGCCCCTCAGTAGGATTTGAATAATTACCGTATTCATCAATACCTAATCCTAGCCATCCGCCTTGAAACCCAGGACATCCGCCTGCAACCGTACAGTCACTTCCGGGATTGCTTTTTTGTGCATATCCCAACGATCCTCCGAACGCTCCGACTGTCGGCGTGGCTCCGACTGCCGAATCATACAAAACGAGGGAAATGCCGTCTGCTCCAGTTCCACCATAGGCATAATGGGTAAATTCAGTAATGATCAAATTTTGTGATGCCCTGAATTCATAATCTTTTGTAACAGCAGTCGCAATATTACCAGTAGCCGGTGTCATTCTAAGACGATTATTGACCGTTTGAGGCGTAAAACCCCCGCTACTAAACAACGTTCGCCATGTACCATCTAAGCTAACAGCATTAAAACTATCACTGTAACACATCGGAGCGGTAGTTTGTTCCGTAATCGTCACAGGGGCAGTTGTACGATCTGTTCTAAGCAATACCCCTCCGCTCCCCGTCGGGCTAGAGAGAACCACCGTAAAGTTTTCGGCTAACTCAATCGCTTCATCATGATAAATATCCATATTAACAGTGACATTGTTTTCCCCTGCTGGAATCGTAACCGTCCCTCCTGCAATACGATAATCGACATCACCAATAGCAGTACCATTATACGTTTGATACGTCACGCTGACAGGATAAGCTACTGCATGATCCAAGACGATTCGCATCGGCATCTGAGAAGATTGCCCATAAACCAATGCAGTATTTTCAGCCGTTTCGTATGTGGCTTGCTCCCAGCCAACTTGTACGACATTAACTGTTGTTGTTGCTGTCGCGGTATTGTTAGCAGGAGTTGGGTCGTTTGCTGCCGATGTTACTGTCGCAGTATTAGTCATAGGGTTAGGCGAGGGGATTGTACTCGGAGCTGTCGTATTAATCGTCAGAACTCCCGCAGTCGTACTGGCATTCAAATTTCCACTTAAATTACATGTCACAATCTGCCCTACTGCCCCACATGACCAGTTTGTTCCGCTTCCACTCACATAGCCTACACCCATCGGAAGCGTATCAACAACCTGGACGCTGCTTGTATTAATGGTGGTTGAATTATTTCTAACGGTTAAAGTATATGCCAATGATGCACCTTCCGTAACAGCTGCAGGTGCCGTTTTGGTCATACTTACATCAGCATTTGGCAAATTTACCGTCAATGCAACCGATGCGGAGTTATTTGCATTATTATTATCCGCAACCGCATTAGCTGAAGTGATATTGGCTGTATTGGTAATCGTTCCTGCAGCCGTAACTGTTGCAACAATAGTTATCGTAACCGTTTCATTAGTCGTAAAATTTTCTGATCCCGCACATGTTACTGCATTCCCACTGTTTGTACAACTAAAATTACTTTTATTTTCACTATCAGATACCCATGTCAAGCCCGCAGGTAGCGTGTCCGTAATCGTTACGTCTGATGTTATCGGTCCATTATTGGTCCCAATAATCGTGAACGTTACGTTATCACCAACTGTTGGAGTTGCGTTATCGACTATTTTTGTGATTGACAAATCAGCACTAGGAACTGTTGCCGTCAATGCAACCGATGCCGAGTTATTTGCATTATTATTATCCGCAACCGCATTAGCTGAAGCGATATTGGCTGTATTGGTAATCGTTCCTGCAGCCGTAACTGTTGCAACAATAGTTATCGTAACCGTTTCATTAGTCGTAAAATTTTCTGACCCCGTACATGTTACTGCATTCCCACTGTTTGCACAACTAAAATTATTTTTACCATTATCTGAATCCGATACCCATGTAAGACCAGCTGGTAGCGTGTCCGTAATCGTTACGTCTGATGTTGTCGGTCCATTATTAGTCCCAACAATCGTGAACGTTACGTTATCACCAACTGTTGGAGTTGCGTTATCGACTATTTTTGTGATTGACAAATCAGCAGCAGACCACCCCGATACCGCCAACATCATTGCCACTCCAAAAATAGCGATCGTACGCGAAAAAAGTTTAAAAGTTTTCATCTCATCCTCCTTGGGATTTTAGGTACACACAATTAGGACTCGATGGTATAGGAGTATAAACTCAAGAATCAGAATCATCTAATATCGGCTAAAATGCCCTATTTTTGAAATCTTACCTCTTGTATTTTAAATACTAAATAATGAGAAAGATCCATATTACTATGAGCATATTCCTACAATAATTAAAATCAGATTAAAAACTAGTATTTATTCTTATCCTGTTTTCATTCATTAACGTTTGATATTTGTATGTTATAATCAATTGTTCTTACAACTTTACCACAAGGTGGAATCCATGAATATCTCTCTCGTCGGACGTCATATCGAACTCAGCGATGCCAATAAAGAACATTTAATGCGCTCTATCGAAACACTCGAAAAATACCATCTTGATCTTATCAGCGTCAGTGCGGTAGCTTCTATGAATGAACGCAAAAAAGGTGTGACTGTTGAATTCACCATCAACATCGCAGGTAAAAATACGATTGTCATTAGCCAGCGTGACGATGATCTTTATGCCGCAGTTGACATCGCCATCGACCGTGCACAAAAAGCACTGCGCCGTCTGCACGACAGAGAGAACGACCATCGCCATGTCGGTATCAATGAAGCCAAAGCTGCTGCTGCCACTCCTATCGATTTGCATGCGATAAGCGAAGGGATGGAAGATGAAATTGTCCCGACAGAGCTTATCCTCTATAAGCCCCAAGAGGTAGCAGAGATTGTTGAAAAACTCAAGGAGAGTACCAAAGTTTTTGAAGTGTTTATGGATAATGAGGGGAAAATGCGCGTCATGTTCAAACGCAAAGATGGACGTTTTGGACTCTATTAACCGCTGCGTTAGAGGTTAAGGGACTCCTTGACCTCTTTCACGATTGCTTCATCCTCCCCCATGTCGGCCCACCGGAATTTGTTTCCGCTTTGGAGTCTCCCCTCGAGTAAATCCCCGCTTTTGCGAAATTTCAAATCCAGTGCCGCTATTTCAAAACCGCTGACACACGTACCAAAAGACTCAAGCCGCTCATTTTTACCTATTGTATTGGTATAAAGATAGCAATACCCCTGCAACCCGGTTCGACTAACACGTCCGCGCAACTGATGAAGCGTCGAGAGTCCCAGTCGCTCTGCACCAACGATCACGACGGTTGACAACCTAGGGAGAGAAATACCTACCTCGACAACGGTGGTGGCCAGTAAAAGTGAACCCGATTCACGAAAGGCAACGAGAACAGCCTCTTTCTCTTTGTCTTTACCGTGAGTGACGTACACATTTTCAAACTTGCTCTCCCAATAGCCGCGTGCTTCTTCAATACTTTGGTAGTTGATGCTCTCGCTTTGCTCTACGAGCGGATAAACGATCAAAACTTGGTGATTTTGATCAATCTCGAAGCGTATATGCTCCAATAATGACTTGAAATCGTTTTTGTGGAGTATCTGCGTCGCAATGTTTTTGACAAACGGTGTCTGGACGATCAGGCTGACATCAATATGTGCCGATTCGATCATGGCGAGGGTACGCGGAATGGGGGTGGCTGAGAACTGCAAGAAGTGCGGCGGGGTATCGTTATCGGTAAGTTTGGTCAGAGCATGGCGCTGAGCCGTTCCAAACCGGTGCTGTTCGTCCACCATCACCAAAGCAGATGCAGGGAG
>JAUXSZ010000065.1 GCA_030679635.1 Sulfuricurvum sp.
TTCCAATGTTTCCATCCGAAGGAATCGATCATCTCAGCAGATTCCATCGTAATACAGCGACGCCAATTTATTTTTTTACCGTGCCCGGTTGTCCCTTTTTCCCACCCTTTTGCGTTTGTGGAATCATTGAGCTCTTGCTGAAGTTCAAACATACATAACAATTTATTCATGATTATCCTTTTCAAAGTCTGAAATTATAGGTAAAATTCCCTATGCAAAAAATCAATTGCCATAAATGCACTTACTATTTTGTCACCTGGCAGGCCAACCAGCCTCATGGATGCAAAGCGTATGGATTTAAAAGTAAGTTTCTCCCATCGCAAGTCGTCCTAAGCTCCAGCGGAAAACCGTGCAGTTTTTTTACCTCTAAATTTCCCGATTCCAAATAAGCTTTTTTCCAAATCCCAACGTATTGTCCGTCATCTTGATCACGTCTAGACGAATCTTCCACAGTGTCGGATTCATGACTCGCGCATACGGGAATCTCTCCAAATAAAGCCCCCTCAACCGCTCATCCTCTATGGGCTTTATCTCTCCCGTAAACTGTACCCCTTGAATTTTCCCTACGATTTTTGTCTCCTGCGCTATCGTTCCGGCAACGCGACTGTTCATCCTACTGTTTTGGATATGGAGCGTTTCCGGATCTGACGCAATGATAAACGAACCTTCATCCCCGTCAAAGACATAAAATGCGGAACAGCACCACAAACTCTCCCCGAAAGTTGCAAGAGACAAAAGATGGTGCTTTGCCATAAAACGATTTATTGTCTCATCCATGTCCGTTTCTTTTCAAGGCCTGCGAAAGCTGTTCCAGTGCCCTTTCCAAAATTTCGTGCGCAACCGCGAAATTGAGCCGCATAAAGAGCGACCCCTCTTTGCCGAAACTAAGCCCGGCACTTAACCCCAAGCCAGCTTCCATCACAAAAAAATCACGTAATTCTCTATCCCCCATCTTCAATGCACGGCAATCCAACCAAGCGAGATAACTCCCTTGCGGCTTACGAAATCCGATAATGGGGTGTAAACGGCACCATTGCTCAATCATGTCCCGATTTGCGCGCAAATGGTTTATCAAAGCGGCATGCCATACCTCTCCTTGGGCGTATGCCGCTTCAAAAGCGACATGGGACAACACAGCCCCCTCCCCGAAATGGACTTTATGCTGTTGGGCGCGATAACGTTCACGCAGTCCTTGAGAACTTATTGCAACGGTAGAGATCGAAAAACCGGCCATATTAAACGTCTTCCCGGGACCCAATAACGTGACCGTATTTTCCCCAATCTCCGGGGATAATGACGCCAATGGCAAATGGATATTTGGTGGGAATACAATATCGGAATGAATTTCATCACTGATGATCACAATACCGTTTTGCAGACACAAATTTCCCAATGCGATCAGCTCTTCCCTGCTCCATACACGGCCGACCGGATTATGGGGAGAACAGAGGAACAAGAGTTTTGTTTTTGGGGTGATTTTTGCCCTCAGATCTTCCAAATCAACCCGGTATTCTCCGCTACCATTTTGAGTCAGGGGATTGAGTACCAATCTTCGGTTATTACTGCGAACCATATCATAAAAGGGGGGATAAACAGGGCTTTGCACAATCACCTCATCCCCCTCCTCACTGAATGCCCGAATGGCACACCCTATGGATGCCACCACCGAGGGGGAATAACTCAGCCACTCTGACCTCATGGGCCAGCCGTGATGGCGTTCTACCCACTCACACTGCGCATCGTAAGCACGTTCGCGCATAATTTCATATCCGACCACGGGATGGTCCAGCCGATGACGTACGGCGTCCATTACGCATGCAGGTGTTGCGATATCCATATCGGCAACCCACATCGGAATCACCTCATCGTTTCCAAACAGCTTGGAGCGTAAAACGTATTTTTCACCGTTGCTCTGCGCCCGATCAACGAAATCGAACTCATGCACGCCGTTTTTTTCCGATAACCATATGATACTGAGTCGAAGATGCTAAATCAATCGTCATGACCTCTTCCAACCCATGAGCGATACTGCCCATCTCGGTATCCTTCGCTTTGATCACAATGCAATAGCCTTCATTCTCAATCCGTTCCAGAATATCATCTCCATGCAGTTGATTCCAATCTAAACTGTGTTGCAGATCATTTATAATTAAACAGCCATACCCTCGCACATGCGGTTTTAAGTTATAAATATCTCCTTGAAAAAAGTTTACCTTTTCCGCGGCATCGGATAAATTCATCTCTGCAAGTACCGCACGGCGCTTCTCACCATTCACCCTGTAACAGACGACCCCTTCTTCCAATAATTTAACGCCAACGCTCATAAATCGGGCTGAAAAATCAATCCCGGCAATCGTTTTGAAATAGCGGGAGAGTTCCAAAGAGAGTCTGCCCGTACCGCACCCAAGCTCCAAAACAGTGACCGTATGAGGAAGATATTTGCCGATCACGTCGGCGCATTCTCTTAACAGATCCACCCCTGTTTCATAATGAAACTGACATGAGGTTGCGACATCGTTTTGCTCAATCACCTCCTCTTTCAAAAGGACCGTCTCTTCTGCCCCCACAACATACCGAAACCCTGCATGCTGTATGAAATGGCGTCTAAATGCGTACCGTGAGGTTCTAACGATCTCATTGCCCGTCGATATCCACGATCCCCCTTTGAGGATGTTATGCTTTCCATCAAACGTCGGCATCGAAAAATCATCGTACCACGCATGAGGAGCAAACCCTGAAAATCCATCAATAGGCGTCTGCGTCCACTGCCAAACATTGCCTACAGCGTCATACACTTTGCCATGAAAAAAAGTATCCACCGGAACCGATGACGCGTAATGGGCAAGATTAAGATTGGCCTTGTCGTCGTCAAAAATGTCACTCACAATTGCGCATTCTTGGAGCATGACGTAGTATTCCGCTTCGCTTGGGAGACGATAGCTTATCCCCTCCTGAGCACTCTTCCATCGGCAAAATGCCTGTGCCTCAAGAACGTTTACTTCCACCGGCCAGTTAAGCGGCATCGGTATCTCCTGCGTTAGCGCACGGTATGCGTACGTACCATTTTCTTGGGATATCCAAAACGGAGGACATGTGGCGTTTCGAAGGGATAAATATTTCAACCCCTCGTCATCCCACCAACGGGACGTTTTATACCCCTCTCCATGGACAAAATCCAAAAACTCGCCATTGCTGACTAAAAACAGGGACGCTTCAAAATCTTCCACAGCATAGGTCGCCGTTCCGTATTCATTATCCCATCCATAGAGGCCATGATCCCCATCTCCTTTGCCAAGGGCAACCGTTTGGCCAGAAATCGGTACCAGAGAGTTTTCGGGGATATCACCCTGAAAAGGGCACAGCGGAAAATCAAGATGTTTTTGCACCAAATCGAGCGGCATTTGACGATGCAATACACTGGACGTTTCAATATGAATTCTCTCATGCTCAATCCCCATCAAAATCGCCCAAAAAGGGTCCTGTTGAGTAATAGGTAAATGCATCGGCAAACTCATTATCAACCCATCCACACAGTTGCGAATGCTGTTTCGATATTCACGTACGGCCTGGACGCTGGGCCATGCAAATCGGCCATTGAGCTCATCCCAAGCCATTTCATCGACTCCTACTGAGAATAAGGACTCAAACTCAGGATTCGTATGCTCTGACAACACGCCGCACAAAATAAGCTTATTGATATAAAAAACAGCCGTGTGGCCAAAATAAAAAATCATTGGATGCCGGGTGGGTTCAGATTGAGCATAAAAAACATCATCCGATCCTAAAAGCTCAAACAACGATTCAAAAAGATCAAAGCTCTGGTGAAAATACCGACGCAGATCACTGCGTTTATCCTCTTCCAGCCCCCCTTCCAATCGGACTGTTTTCATTTGCTTTAGATTCACTGTTGAATTCCTTGCCACACATATTTGCGATAATTGTACCCAACTACCCTTACTCAAGATTGAGAAAATTTTACTCCAACTATAAATAAAAGTGACTATAATGACGATTATGCCATTAAAAGGCCATAGAATAAAGGACGGTAAATATATGTTCGATCAAACACTACATAAGATGAGTATAAAAAAGAGGATGAATTATCTCGTAGGGGCGGCGACGATGTCTGTCATAGGTGCTTCCATCTTTGTATTTTTCGCTTTGAGCAGTCTCGAAAACCAATATAATGATCTTCAGAATAAAACCATCTCCGGCGCGCTTCATGCACTGGAGATTGAAAAAGAGCTCAACTACATTAGTCGTACCAGCCGTGACATTATGCTCGGTGGAGATTATACGAAAAATATATCCAAACTCGAAGAGCATATTGCAAAAGTCAATGCCTCCTTTGTTGAGCTTGACAAAACGGCGACCGGATCCGATGAAGAAAAACTCACGGCCCTTGCCAAAGAGAGCACAACCTTATTTTTAAACAATACGATGAAAATGATGAAATCATTGAATGCAACCACTATCTCAGCCAATACGGCATCCATTTATGCCGATTATAAAAAGAATATGACCCCTTATGCCGATGCCTCACGCGACAACTTTGGAAACGTTGTCAAACACAAACGTGAAGATTTGAATAACGCTTCTAAAGAGATGCACAATGAAATAACATTTTATAAATTTTTCGTCCTATTCACGGGGGTTGGTGTCGCCATCGTCATCTTCCTCTTCGCCAGCATGGTTCGACGCTCCATCACCGTTGCATTAGAAAAATTCACACAAGTGATAACTCGCGTGTCCGAGGGAAGCTTTAGCAATACGGCCATAGATGCACACCCAGGAACAGAGTTAGGAATCATGGGGGAGACTCTTCAACAACTCATTTTTCAAATCCAAGATTTTATTTCTCAAATCAATACCTCAATCTCCGGAGCTACCAAAGGGGACTTTTCTCATCTGCTGGACAGCAGTGGTATGCACGGAGAATTTGTAGACGCCATACACAACGTAGATACAAGTATCCGTATTATGAAAGAGCAAGAGACGAAAAAACGTCGCGACATCCTCAATTCAGAGCTTAGCCAGCTCAGTGTGCACGTTACTGAAAGTCTCAGTGTGATTCAAGATGACTTAAACAACAACATTCAGGATCTGAAAGAAGTTACCAACGCGACGACCAATGCGGCAAACCTTGCCAACGACAGCCGCGATACCATTTCGGTTATTATCAACGAGCTGAATATGCTTAATGAAAAAGTCAGCAACAATAACGATGCCATCGGCCATATCACTTCGCGTACAAACGAGATCAACTCGGTTATTCAGCTGATTACTGACATCGCCGATCAAACGAATCTACTCGCACTCAATGCTGCGATTGAAGCAGCTCGAGCAGGGGAACACGGTCGAGGATTTGCCGTCGTAGCGGATGAAGTACGTAAACTTGCAGAACGGACGCACAAGGCAACGGGAGAAATCTCCGTATCCATCAATTCTCTGCAGCAGGACATGAGTGAGATCCAAACCAGCGCCGAGGAGATGAACGAAGTCGTTGAGCGCTCCAGCTCCAGCATCATCAATTTTGAGAGTACCCTTGTAAAACTGAATGAAGGTTCTTCACAAATTGTTACTTCTTCTCATCACATGGAAAATAGCACGTTCATCATTTTGGCTAAAATCGATCATATTCTTTATAAAGCGCGTACCTACAACAGCATTATGCTGTGTGATCAAAAACTTACGATGGTGGATTCGCACCAATGCCGTATGGGTAAATGGTATGACGGTGAGGGGAAAGAGCGTTTTGGTCGAACAAACAGTTATGGCCTTATGAAAGAGCCGCATGCACTTGTCCACCAAAATGCCAATAAAAACCTTTCTTTCATCACTCAAGGAGAAAAAGGTTTACTTGACCATAGCAGTGAGATTATCACTAATTTCAAAGAGATGGAGAGTGCCAGTGAACGGCTTTTCGTCCTTCTGGACAATATACTCTCCGAGAACCCGTAGGGTTCTTTGGTCTTCTTCAACAGTCTATAAATATTGTATACCTCATGAAAACAATTTCTTCTAAACTTTTAGCAACCAGTTCGCACGTAAGCGCTCAGTTCACAACGCGCAAAGGGGGTGTTTCACAGCCCCCTTATGATGAACTAAATCTCGCTTTTCATGTTGGAGACACCCCTGCATCCGTTGCAGAGAACCATCAACTGCTTGCGACAGATATAGGGTATGTTCTCCATAATCTCATACATATGCGCCAAATACATTCTGACCGTGTCCTCATCGCCGATGACACTATGACCTTTGAGTCTCCTCCCCAATGCGATGCCATTATTACCAACCGGCTTGATATTCCGCTCATGGTTATGAGCGCCGATTGTACCCCTATACTCCTCTATGATCCAATTAACCGTGCAATAGGTGCCGTTCATGCAGGACGAGCAGGTGCACTCAATAGCATATTGATTAAAACCTTAGCCGATATGGAAAAACACTACGGGACATCGGCGGATACCGTGCAAATCATATTAGGACCCTCCATACATGGGTGCTGTTACGAAATCAATGAAACGATTGCAAACGAGGTAAAGAGCCAAGGGTATCAAGATGCAGTAAGGAGAGAAGAAAATAACGTATTTTTAGAGGTGAATGCTATTTTATTGATGCAATTAAAGGAATATGGAATTACTGCGGCACAAATCGAGGTAATTGATGAATGTACTTCATGTCATTGCGATGACTATTTCTCGTATCGTGCAAATAGCCAAAACACCGGAAGAATTGCCGGAGTTATACTGCTTCGTTCATCACTTTCCTAGCCAGTTGTTCCGGAAGGAGTCCCAGTGATTCTTCGACAAGTATCGTATTGCCGTGCTTAATAAACGCATCATCGTATTCAAAACTCACGACCGCTACATCCAAAACATGCTCTTCGCTTAACCATTCGAGCAATGCACTTCCTACTCCCCCTAATCGAGAAGAATCACTAAACACATACCATCGTTTGTGCAAAGCCGCCATTGAACGCAGCATATTACTGTCCAACGGTTTAACGAAACGAAGATCTAACAAAGAGGGTTTTTCGCTCATAAACGCCATACTCTGCGCGGCTCTCCCGACTCCGTTACCGTATCCGATAAACAAAATATCACCCTGATTCGAAATTAATAGCTGTGATTTCCCCATCTCAAAGGGGATTGATTCAGGAACATTCGCTTCCAAAAAGGCGCCGCGAGGATAACGGATGGCACACGGATGATCATACCCTGCAGCAAACGCAACAATCTGATGGAAGGATTTTTCATCTCGCGGAGCACACAGCGTCATATTAGGCAGGACGCGCAGAAAGCTAATATCAAAAGCCCCTTGATGCGTTTCCCCATCTTCCCCAACAATACCAGCTCTGTCCAAGGCAAACACAACCGGAAGGTCCATAAGACACACATCATGAATCACTTGATCGTATCCACGTTGCAGAAACGTCGAATAGAGGGTACAAAACGGTTTAAATCCCTCTTTGGCCATTGCCGCCATAGACGTCACCGCATGCTGTTCGGCAATCGCAACATCCCAGAAACGATCAGGATATTTTTCCATCACCCCGCTTAAGCCCGTTCCGCTTGGCATGGCTGCCGTTACCCCGACAATTTTTGAGTTATTGTCTGCTTGATGCATAAGTGCTTCAGAATAAATTTGAGTTGCGCTCTTACCGCCGCTTTTAGCGTTTGAGGCACCACTTTTAAGATTAAAAGGGGAAACACCATGCCATTTTTCATGTTTCCCTTCGGCTATTTCATAGCCCTTACCTTTGATGGTTTGCACGTGCACCAACACAGGCTTACCCATCCCTTTTGCTATATTAAACGTATCAATCAATGATTTCAGATCGTGTCCGTCAAT
>JAUXSZ010000074.1 GCA_030679635.1 Sulfuricurvum sp.
ATGTGTATGGATTTTCGAAACTGATGATGGATCATGTAGCGCGCCAGTATGCTCAAAAATTTGAAAATATCTCGATTGTGGGATTGCGCTATTTCAATGTCTACGGACCGCATGAATTTTTCAAAAACAAAACGGCATCGATGGTCGTGCAGTTCGGCCATCAGCTTTTAGCCGGTAAAAATCCCAAACTCTTCGAGAATTCGGACAAAATTATTCGTGATTTTATTTACATTGAGGATATTGTCCAAGCCAATATTTTGGCGATGCATCCCAAAGAATCGGGCGTCTTCAATGTCGGAACGGGAAAGGCACGCTCGTTTCAATCGATTGTGGATACGCTTCAGCATGAACTGGGGACGTCGTACCCATGCGAATACATTCCGAACCCCTTTATCGGACGTTATCAGTTCCATACCGAAGCCGATATTCAAACGACACGCGACGTATTAGGCTATGCCCCTCGTTTTGAACTCGAAGATGGGATCAAAGCGTATGCCCCTGAAATCAAACGACTTTTCGCAGAGGAACTCTCATGAATCGTCTGCAGGACGCACACCCGCATATTCTCGTCATCGGTGATTTGATGATTGACCATTATCTGTGGGGCGGGTGTGAACGTATCTCTCCTGAAGCTCCCGTACAGGTCGTCGATATCGCGCGTGAAACGACGGTACTGGGCGGTGCCGGCAACGTGATTAACAATCTCGTCACATTGGGTGCACGCGTCAGCATAGCCGGAGTTATGGGCGATGATGAAAACGGGGAAGAGCTCAAAAATATGCTTTCATCGCTGGGCGCTTCCTGCGAGGGACTCATCGTTCAAAAGGGGCGCAAAACATCCAAAAAAAGCCGTATTATTGCCTCCAATCAGCAGATATTGCGTTATGACAACGAATCAAAAGATCCGATAGAGGCTGCGAGTGCCCAAAGCGTCATTGCCTATGTCGCAGGTATCGTGGATCAGTGCGACATGGTGATTCTTTCCGATTACGGCAAAGGGGTCATTACCGATGCCGTTGCGCAAGGGGTGATTGCGTGTGCCCAATCCAGAGGGAAAAAAGTTCTCGTTGATCCGAAGGGGAAAGATTACCGCAAATACAGCGGCGCCTATTTGTTAACGCCGAATAAAAAAGAGGCTTCGGAAGCGACGGGGATTGCGATCAAAGATGATGCCTCTTTGCGTGAGGCATTGCTTTGCCTCAAAGAGACGTGCGATCTTACGTGTTCGATGATTACCCTCTCCGAAGACGGGATTGCTCTTTATGATGAAACAATGCGCCGATATCCTACGGTTGCCAAAGAGGTATTTGATGTAACGGGGGCCGGAGATACGGTTATCGCATCCCTTTCGTTTGCCCTATCATGCGGATTATCAATCGATGAAGCGGCTCCATTTGCTAACCATGCGGCTGCGGTGGTCGTTGGGAAGATCGGATCGGCTACGGTAACGCTGGATGAGATCGAGACGTACGAATCGAGTCTGCACCAAAGCACCTCGGACGCGCATATCAAATCGCAAGAAGAGATTACGGTGATTGCCGAGCGGCTCAAACGTGAGGGAAAACGGGTCGTCTTTACCAACGGCTGCTTCGATATTCTCCATGTCGGACACGTGAAATATCTCCAAGAGGCGAAAAGCTACGGAGATGTACTCATTGTGGGGTTAAACACGGACAGTTCGGTACGAGAGCTCAAAGGGCCAACCCGTCCCGTGAATCCTGAAAATGACCGCGCGTACATTTTAGCGGCGCTCGAATCGGTTGATTATGTCGTGATGTTTAGCGACGAGACGCCGTATGAACTGATCAAAAGTATCGCTCCTGATATTTTGGTCAAGGGGGGGGACTATGAAGGCAAAGAAGTTGTGGGGGCGGAACTTGCTACGGAACTGCGACTGGTGCAATTTGTGGACGGAAAAAGTACATCTGCCACAATTTCACGTATTCATAAAGGGGTAACCTGTTAAAAAGAAGTGGGGTGTTCCGCTCTTAAACTAGACGTTTCACGGCCTCTATCACCTCATTCGCGGTGATGCTTTTCATGCACTCATGATGCCCCAACGGACATTCCCGCTTCATGCACGGCGCGCACTCCATGTCGTGACGTACGATAACACTTTTTTCATTTTGCCATTGGGATGTTTCCAGATGGCGTGTCGGACCGAAAATAGCAACAGTAGGGACCTGATAGGCTGCCGCGACGTGCATGGGGCCGCTGTCGTTGGTGATAAAGAGATCCAGTCCGCCGATCATCGCGCACAGTTCCTGCACCGATGTTTTCCCTGCCATGTTCTTGACCGAAATCCCCTCTAATCGACATTCTATATCCTTTGCCATTGCCACTTCACCAGGTCCTCCGAACAAAACAATCTCATACCGATCGCTTAACGAGCGTGCCACTTCGGCAAATTTTTCGGGATACCACCGTTTGGCGCTTCCGTAGGTTGCCCCAGGGTTGATCCCCAGCGTAGGACGCTCATACGGATGCGCTGGAATATGGAGTTTTAACCGGCCTACGATGAGGGGTTGTGCACACATGCTCTGTGCAATATCACGGTATTGCTCAACGAGATGTGAGGGATGGGAGGGCTTGATGGGATGGGTAAGAAACACGGCAGAATGCCAGCTTGAACGTCCGGCACGCAGGGGTGTACCGCTGAAAAAGAGGAGGAGTGAGGAGTGAAGCTGATTGCGAAACGTAATCGCCATATCATGCGCTCCCAGTTCTTTCGCAAAGCGGTAGGTGTTGAGAAAACGGTTCCCTCTCTTTTTCGTATTGTCGACGTAGGAGCGGGTACATTTTGGATGGTGTTTGAGTGCTTCAATGCTCACATACGATCCGACCATTGTCAGCTGGGCATCAGGATAAGCAATACAGAGGGCTTCGATGGCAGGGGTCGCCATTACCGCATCCCCTAGCCAGTTTGGGAGAATAATCAGGATTTTCAAGCGGCTTCCTTATAGGTATAGATCGGAGTCGTGTTGAGATCCCAGGTGATGTGCAAAACACCTCTTGGAGTAGTGCACACCAAGAGATGGGTGCCGCTCTTTTCACGGTAGTTTACCCATGTCGCATCCATCAGATGTGTCAGCATGGTTTGATACGCGTAAAAAGCCGTGCGTTTACGAATCC
The DNA here is from genome assembly GCA_030679635.1 of Sulfuricurvum sp. Lineage (GTDB taxonomy): Bacteria > Campylobacterota > Campylobacteria > Campylobacterales > Sulfurimonadaceae > Sulfuricurvum. The sequence continues at coordinate 3,133 of JAUXSZ010000074.1, forward strand.
CTTCCCGGTTATCGATGAGCCCGTATCCCGGGGAAATGAGTTGATGCCAATAAACGGAGGATACCTTTTGGGTCGCAAAGGCGAGTAAATGATAACGGACCATAAAATCAGCGTAATCTTTTTCACTGACACACTCATGCTCGCTTGTCGGAGCATAGGGAGCCGTGTTTTTGATCGGCCAGTTGGTTTCGGTGATGATCAGCTCGTTCGCCGTTTTAAAACTGAGACGCATCAACGCGTCGATAAGAGTGATTTTTCCCATAAGGTTAAAGCCCATTTGTCTATTTTCAGGGGCGCCGCGCCTGTCAACATAGAGAAGGGTCCCTAAGGAATCAAAATAGATATTTTTGAGATTGAAAAGGGTATGGGTCGTAAAATGGAGCTCAAAATCGATCACATTGGAACCGATAAATTTGAGATTGGGAAAGAACTCTTTTTTCAAAGCATAGGCGACGGAATAAAATTTCAGATATTCGTTGACGCTAAAAAACCCCCATTTGGCACGGTTGATCGTAGAGCCAATAACATAGGTATTGCAACTGTTTTTAAGAGCAGTGAAAATTGCTGTTAAATGTTTTTGGGTCAAACTCGCATTGGTGATGTGTTCGCGGTCTTGCAAGAGTGCAACGGTGATATGATGATTTTGAAAAGAGCGGATAAACGCAAGGTATTCCTCAAGACGCTCCATTTCCCAAAGAGGGATACGGATCAGGAGTTTTTTTACCCCCAGCTCTCGGATTAATTCAAGAGGAAGAGAGGGATCTTTTTCTAAATTGACCCCCATCCCGAAAAACTCTTTACCGGTTATTTTTTTGCGCGGAAGAAATATAGTAATGATAAAAGCAATAGGCAGTACAATCAAAGCGATTAAAAAAGTTTTGATGAGTGAGGGGAGTCCACTGCGGCGCATTTTACGCTTAAGTGATTTGTCTCGAATAATGGTTGGCTGATCGGAATAGTGATCCCAAGAAAACGGTTCTTTCATGGTGGGATTATAGCGTTATTGGGTAAAATAACCTTATTAAAGTAAGGGTGAAAAATGAATATACTCGTAGTACGCAACGATAAGTTGGGTGATTTTATCACGGCATTGCCGACGTTATACGTTTTAAAACATTACAGTCCTTCTAATCGTGTTATTGCCCTTGTTGCCCCGCTTAACCGAAAGCTGGCCGAATCGTGCGATTTTATCGATGAGGTGATCGTGGATGAGGGGGGTGACATTTTAGAGCTGGCTTTTACAATCAAAAAAGGCAATATCGATGCTTCGGTTACCCTCTTTTCGAATACGCGCGTCGCCATAGCGCAATTTTTTGCCCGTATCCCCCTCCGTATCGCCCCCGCCACCAAAATCGCTCAGATTTTTTACAACCGCCGTATTCCACAGCGCCGTAGCCGCGTGGAGATGGCGGAGTTCGAATACAATCTTCAGCTTGCTCGTGCGCTGTTCGGTGATCTCTCCCTTGATTTCCCCAAACCTCTGCTGCACTTTACCGATGCACCTTTTCGGGCGTTCTGTACTGAGTATGGGATTACCAAACCGGTCGTCGCGTTTCATCCCGGTTTCGGAGGTTCCTCCGATGCCAACTGGACGTTGAACGAATACCTCCAATTGGTGCACTTGGCTGAAAAAAATGAGACTATAAATATTGTGATGACGTTTGGTCCCGATGAAGAAAATCTGTATAACGAAGCGAAGGCTCTTTTGAAAGAGAGCCGTGTGATTTTATACCGCTCGCAGGGGAGCATTGTCGATTTTGCGGCACTTTTGAGCCGATTCAAACTCTTTGTCAGTACGTCGACGGGGACCTATCATTTGGCAAGTGCGGTAGGGTGCGAAACCTTTACCTTCTTTGCCGATACCCTCTTTGCATCAGCGGCGCGCTGGAAGAGTATCGGCGAGGAGAGCAAACAGCACCATTTTATGATTCCCCTTGATCCTGCCGGACGTACAGCGATGTTTGAACGGGTCAAGAGTGAGTTGACACATTTCCTTTTAAAAGGTTTTTGATTCTCTTTTTGAAATTCTTGATCCGTTTGTTGGCATCGTTATGCCGCTTCATCTCATGGATCGCGGTCGTTTCCTCTAAACCGCTGAGCTTTGCATATTCACGACCCATGATCTCAATCTCTTCATCGGTAGCCCACAGCTTATTGAAATTTTCACATCCCTCCAAGGCACTTATAGAGCGAAACTCCATACGGTTGATATCGACGATGCTGAATTGATAACCGTTTTCGGTTCGTTTGATCAGGATATTGCCGGGTGAGTAATCGAGGTGCCATACCCCTTTTTGGTGGAGATCGTAGGTATACGCGGCAAAGGCTTTGAAGATGGTTTCACGCTCTTCAAGCGGTTCGAGCAGCGGGGTGCGGATCGTAAAGTCATACTCAAAATATTCGGAGATAAAAAAGCTCTCACGCAGCCAATTTGATTCAAAAAACTCGATTGCGGCAATCGGTTTTGGGGTCGAAATTTCCAGTTCTTCGAGACGCAGCGCATTGTGGTACGATTTAGTGGCTTTGCTTGAGCGAAAATAGGTATAGACGATCCGATTGAACAGATGGGGGACTTTGAACGATTTGACGACGGTTTTAATCCCGTTTAGGTCAATAACTTTGAGTTCGTTGCGGGCTTTATGGATACTGCGATTGTCTGCATCAAAAATCTCCCGTATTGATTCAAAGGAGTGGATAAGAGATTGATAATTGGATCTGTATTCGCACTGAACGCTCATGGTAACCTTTTGCCTAAGTGAGGGTATGGTATGATACTTTATAATTCCTGAAAGGTGAGAGGATAACAAATGCTTCCAGTCGTTATGTACCATCATATCAACAGTGACGATCTTCCTCTCTCGAATTCGGATGCCATGATGGAAGCGCATCTGCGTCTCATCAGTGAGCGCTATACGACTATTTTCCCTGGCGAACCAATCGTTAGCCGTTCTCTATGTCTGACGTTTGACGATGCCTACTACGATTTTTATTACTATGTCTTTCCCCTGCTCAAAAAGTTCAATCTCAAAGCTCTTTTGGCAGTTCCTACCGCATTTATTCTCGATGAGACCGATGTTGAACCCTTGCAGCGGTTATCCCTCAAACATCATGAAATTTACAAAAATCACAAAGCTTTTGCCCCTTTTTGCACCTATGCCGAGCTGCGGGAAATGGTTCAAAGCGGTCACGTTGAGATTGCTTCTCATTCGATGAATCATGTGAATCTGACCGAAGACGGGGTTGATCTGGATCGGGAAGTGTTCGGATCCAAAGTGATTCTCGAAGAGAAACTTGGATATCGGGTCGATTCGTTTGTCCTTCCCTACGGAAAATACAACGATGCCGTAGTAGCTTTGGCACGCGAACATTACGCCTATGTCTTTCGGATCGGAAATGCCTTTAACCCCTCATGGGATGGGATCGGCGGACTTATCTACCGGATCAAAGGGGATGGTCTAAAAACTCCGAATGAACTTTTCAGGCCCCTCAAACAGCTTGGTTTCTGGTGTAAAACAGTGATTAAAGGGATAAAGAGTTAATGATGAACGTAACGGCCGTGATGATTGTGAAAAACGGAGCACGTACGATCCGTAAAACGCTGGAGAGTTTGAGGGAATTTGATGATGTTGTCGTTTATGACAACGGATCGTCTGATGGAACGGTGGAGATTGCACGCGAATATCCAAATATCAATCTGATAGAGGGATATTTTGACGGCTTCGGGACGACTAAAAACCGTGCGGCAAGTTTTGCCGAGCATGATTGGGTTTTGATTATCGACAGCGATGAGGTTGTGGATGAGGTTCTTTTAAAAGCGCTTCAATCCAAAATACTCGATCCGAACACGATCTACATCGTCAATTTTCTCGCCTTTTACAAAGAGATTGAGATTCGCCACTGCGGCTGGAATAACCAAAAGATCCGCCGCTTGTACAATAAAAAAGTGACACGGTTCAACGACAATGCCGTCCATGAGAACATCATCGACGAGGGGATGAAAAAAGAGCCCATCGATGGGAATATGAAGCATTACAGCTACATGAGTATCTCTGACTTTATCGTTAAGCTGGACCGCTATTCGACCCTCTTTGCAACGGATAATGTCGGCAAAAAATCCTCCTCCCCCGCAAAAGCATTTTTCAACGGCCTTTACTCTTTTTTCCGTACCTATATTCTTAAGCGGGGATTCTTGGACGGGTATGCGGGGCTGATCATCGCTTTTTCCCATATGGCGACTAATTTTTATAAATACATCAAACTGTATGAGATGAATTTGGAACAAAAGAGCAAACGTGGCAACTAAAATCTGCGAACTGTGCCTCTCCCCAGATTTGGGGGGATTGGAACTGTATATGATGCGTGCATCGCGTTATTTGAGTGAGCAGGGGCAGTGTATCAGTGTTATTAATGAAAACGGAAAGCTCAAAAGCTATTATGAAAACACCCCTTATCGATATTTTACGCTGAAGCGCCGTAATGTGCTGTTCTCATGGCTTGGTGCCCGTCGCTTGGCCCGTATCATCGATGCAGAAGCCATTGATGTCCTTCACCTGCACTGGACGAAAGATCTCCCCGTGGCCATTATCGCGAAGCTCCTCTCAAAACGCAAACCGAAAGTTGTTCAGTCGCGCCACATGACTATGACCCGTTTCAAGGATGATAGGTACCATCAATTTTTGTATAAGAATTTGGATGTTATGTTGGCGGTGACGCATCAGGTGAAATCGCAGATCGAAAAATTTATCCCCAAGCAGATACGGCCTAGAACTGAAGTGCTCTATATCGGTGCCGAACAGCCTGTTATTATTTCTGAAGAAGAGAAAAAGAGTCGTCGCGAGCAATTGGGATTAACGGATTCATTTACTGTGGGGATAGTCGGACGGATTGAACCTCCCAAAGGGCAGTGGGCAGTGATCGATGCGGTTGAAAAACTGATCCATCAGGGAATCGATGCACGCGCTTTGATTGTTGGACATGCTATGAGTGATGCGTATTTAGAAACGCTACAAAAAGATATCGTGATGCGGGGGTTGAAAGATCGGATTGTTTTTACCGGGTTTACCCGTGAAGCGCAGGCGATCATGCAGCTGTGTGACGTGATGGTATTGGCTACAGAAAACGAAACCTTCGGACTGGTCCTTATTGAAGCGATGATGTGCGGGGTATGTGTCTGCGCCAGTGACAGCGGCGGACCGCTGGAAATTATTGACAATGAGCAAAATGGATTGTTATTCAGAACGTTTGATGCAGGCGATTTGGCGGATAAACTGGAATGCCTACATCAAAATAGTGATCTAAGAAAGAAATATGCCGATGCAGGAAAGAAAAAAGCATTGGATGTGTTTGAAAGCCAAAAACAATTTATTGAATTAAAAGTAGCGTTGGAGAATGCATGCGGGTAAGTCTAATTATCGCCGTTTATAAAGACGTGCAATCATTATCACTGATAATCGATGCGTTGAAACGGCAAACATACAAAAATTTTGAAGTGGTGGTTGCTGAAGACGGTGAAAATGTTCAAATGAAAGAGTATGTTAAAAACATTACGGAATTGGATATAAAACATACGACTCAAGAAGACATCGGAGTACGCAAAGCACGTTCGCAAAATAATGGAATCAATGCAAGCGAGGGTGAGTATTTGATTTTTATCGATCGGGATTGTGTACCGTATACGACATTTATTGAAGCGCATGTGGCATAAGCCAAGCTGGGGACTGTTATGTCGGGTAGAATGGTTAACCT
>JAUXSZ010000076.1 GCA_030679635.1 Sulfuricurvum sp.
CGGTTAAAAAGGATGGCAATGAGCACCGTAATCACCGGGCTTAATGTCGTGATGATCATTCCCCCTGCTCCCGCAGTAGCGACCTGTACCCCCCAAAACGAGAGACACGAAAAGAGGGCATACAGCAATCCGCTCACAATCACATATATCCATGCGGGTTTGGCCAGGCGTAGCGGCTTTTTATTCCACCACAGCACCGGGATAAAAGCGATGCTCATCAACGCTAATCGCCAAAAAGTCGCAACTTCCCACGAGACACTTTCGGAGAGAATTTTCAACACAGGCCACCCTGCCCCCCAAATCATCATGGAAAAAACCATCCATGCACTTAGCGGAATCAACAGCAGCTCTTAGTCATCTATGATGGCAATATCACTTTGTATCTGATTAAACAATAAAGAGCGATTGTCCATACGGTACTGGTAATAAAAGGTATTCGTTTTCAAATTTCGCAAAACCGCTGTATTGTAATAATGAGCATTGGAACATCGTCCCAAATACAAGAAAGTAAACAAAAGTTTAATACGCGGATTCTCAAAAATTTCATGCGGCTGTGTCAAAAACGTCAAGCCGAATTTTTTGAGGTTGAACAAATCGAAAATGTAAAACAAAAAGTCCTCGAATTTCGTATAAAATCCGTTCAGTGTCGCAATTTCATGAAAAAAGTAGTAGTAATTTTCCAACAACTCTCGTTTTTGAATCATTTGCGAGAGTTTGCTTTTCATGCTTCGTTTTGTACCAAAATAGTTCGGATTAACGGCCATGTAAATATTTTTACGCGCAGCGATAGCCTCATTGAGGGCATTATCAAATTCTTCACTCTCATCAAACTGCATATAGAAAAAATCTTCCGATGTTTTGAAACGCTCTTCGATTTGTTCAACAGTAGGATCAGAGAAATCCAAATAAAGGGTCGGAATACCGCTGGCGATAACAAACTGGCGAATTTTATTCGCCAAATGCGTTTTTCCAGACCCCTCTTCTCCCAAGATAAGGGTGTTTTGATACAATGTTCGCTCTTTGAGCTCCAAAGTTGAAATGCTGTTTTGAAAGTGTCCAATTTTATAGCGCATGCAAAGTCCATCTATTTTAAATTTTATGTATAAGTATAACGCATGGTTGGAAAATTTGCAGTTTAATAGACTCCCCGCATGGGGGATAGAGAGAAAGTTACCCTTTTATTTTGGCTTCGATAGTCGCCACGATGCTCGGATCTTCAAGAGTAGAGATATCCTGTGTGATCGCTTCGCCCCTAGCGATTGAGCGGAGAATTCGGCGCATAATTTTGCCCGAACGTGTTTTCGGCAAACCCGGTACAAAAACAATATCGTCACAAATAGCGATGTTGCCGATCTCTTTCATGATGACTTTGTTGATCTCTTTGACCATTTCCATCTCTTCACCCACGGTGTCATCGCTTTTGAGAACAATGTAGGCAAAAATCCCCTCGCCTTTGAGCTCATGCGGTTTTCCGACAACGGCTACTTCCGCAACATTGGGGTGTTTTTTACAGGCTGCTTCTACCTCAGCCGTACCCATCCGGTGGCCTGAAACGTTGATAACATCGTCCGTACGACCTGTGATCGTGATGTATCCGTCTTCATCATAGATCGCGCCGTCACCGGTGAAGTAAACCGGTTGCCCGTCTTTTTTCACATCGCCGAAATATGATTTGACAAAGCGCTCAGGATCACCCCAGATTCCGCGAATCATAGAAGGCCAAGGACGTGTTACACACATATAACCCGCCTCGCCCGCTGCAACTTTTTCACCCGTTTGCGGATCAAGGATCTCAGCCATGATACCCGGAAGCGGGAATGTTGCACATGCGGGTTTGATCGGTGTAGCACCCGGGAGGGGAGAAACGATGTGTCCCCCCGTCTCGGTTTGCCAGTAAGTATCGACGATAGCGCATTTGCCACCGCCGACTGCCTCATAATACCATTTCCATGCCGGAGGATCGATCGGCTCACCTACGGTACCCAAAACTTTTAGAGAAGAAAGATCGTATTTGCCTGGCTCATCTTCACCCATTTTGTGCAACACGCGAATCGCTGTAGGAGCGGTGTAGAACTGGTTAATTTTGTACTCTTCTACCATTTTCCATGGTCGTCCGGCATCTGGGTACGTCGGAACACCCTCGAACATTACCGTAGTAGCCCCCATCGCAAGAGGTCCATAAACGATGTAGGTGTGTCCTGTGATCCAGCCGACATCGGCCGTACACCAGTAGGTATCGTTTTCTTTGACATCAAAGACCCATTCCATTGTCATCTGTGCCCAGAGGATGTATCCGGCACTGTTGTGCTGAACCCCTTTCGGTTTTCCCGTAGAGCCTGACGTATAAAGCAAGAAAAGAGGATCTTCCGCATCCATGACTTCGGCTTCGCACGTGCTCGACTGATTTTTGATGAGTTCGTTGTACGAGTAATCGCGTCCTGCCACCCACGTAATGTCTTCGTTATTTCGCTCGACAACGAGAACTTTTTGGACAGGTGTATTTCCACTTAATGCTTCATCCACAACGCTTTTGAGCATGTATGGCTTATCTTTTCTAAATGCACCGTCTGCTGTGATAACCACTTTTGCATCGGCATCTTCGATACGGTCTTTGAGCGCTTCGGCAGAAAATCCTCCGAATACGATCGAGTGGATCGCACCGATACGGGCACATGCCAACATCGCGTACGCAGCTTCCGGGATCATCGGCATATAGATAACAACACGGTCACCTTTTTTAACGCCAAACTCATTTTTAAGAAGATTCGCAAATTTGTTGACATTGTAATAAAGCTCGAGATAGGTGATGATTTGCTTATCGCCGCGATCACCTTCAAAAATGATCGCTGCTTTGTTTTTACGTGTTGCTAAATGACGGTCTATACATTGATACGCAACATTGAGCTTACCATTGGTAAACCATTTGTAAAAGGGAGCGTTGCTCTCATCGAGAACTGACGTATAAGGTTTGAACCAATCAATTTTCTCATTGGCAAACTTCCCCCAGAACCCTTCGTAATCATCATGAGCCAATTTTTGCAACTCATGATATTCACTCATATTTTTAATGCGTGCTTGCGCTGCAAACTCAGGGTTTGGTTGAAAAACAGGTTTCTTTACTTCGCTCATGGTGAATGTTCCTTAGTGTAATTTATGTGTATGTTGTAATTTTAGATAGACCATTGCGGTCATGATGGCATCGTTGAGCGCATTATGCTGACCCATCCTCGGGATATTCAAACTCTCGAGGATTGTATCGAAGCGTAAATCAATATTTCCTTGAGGAATCAAAGCAATTTTTTTATCAAAATATAATCCAGAAATGTCGGTTTGCGTGTTAGGAAGAGTGATCCCTAACCACGGCTTGATGATACGATTGATCATCGCGACGTCAAACTCCAGATAATACCCCACAAGCGGGCGGTTTCCGATAAATTCCAAAAACTTTTTGACCCCCTCTATCGGGTCAATAGCGTGTTCCAAATCACACGGCCGGATATGGTGAATTTTGATACTCTCCGCACTGATCTCTTTGTTCGGTTTTAAAAAAATCTCAAAACTCTGTGACGTGAGGATCTTATCCCCCTTGACTTTAACCGCCCCGATACTCAAAACGGCATCTTTTTTCGTATTTAACCCTGTCGTTTCGGTGTCGAATACGACCACTTCATCCCCGACATAAGGTTCAAACAACCCTGCGTAACTCTCGTCTTGCAAACCCGACCGGTTCCACCTCCGCATTAGTGAGGCAAACATCACACGACGATTCCCAAATGAAAATGGTACGTCAGAAACTTTTTAAACGTATTGACGATTTTAAACGCATCTTTGAGCAAATCGCGATCGGCTTTACTGAAAAGTTTTGGATTGATGTAGTTTTCTCCCTCGCTCATCTGCTTTTGTGAAAGCATCGAACGCAAGCGTATCCCCAGCAAGGTGTCGTACGCTTCAATCAACTCGCTCGCAAACTGTTTGTCGAAGATTCCGACATTATTAAGTTCTTTGATCCGCTCGGTCGTATTGGTAGAGTCAATTTTATATTCCAATGCCAAAATACGGACACCGTGGACAATCGCAAATATCCCCCCTTTTTTGATATCGAGTTGGCTCTCATGCTCCGCACGCCCAAGAACAAAACCGGAAAAAAGGCTCAAAGGAGTCTCAAAAGAAAGTGCCGCTTTCGCCAGATGGGCCAGCACGTCGCTGCGCCCTTCAAAATGTACCATCAGATAGTTACGGCACTCATGAAGCAGCGACTCATCCCCCGCCACACACGAAGCATCCGAAAAGATCGAAAGGGAGCGGAGGGAATCTTCGTTCAGCGTCTCTACCCACTGCGAAATCACCGCTTTGTACCCCGAAACGCTCCGGCGCCAGTCGGGATTGCTCACCATCACGTCACCGCTGCATTTTGGAAATCCGAGTCGTATCAAATAGTCGCTAAACCGAATCATATACGGTTCAAAATCGGCTTCATCGGCTCCATCTTGAAAAATCAGCCCGTTATCCTGATCGGTACGCAATATCTGCTCCCCTCGCCCCTCGCTCCCCATCACAATCAATGCGCAACGGCTTTGAAGTTCTTTGGGGACGACCATCTCGAATACTTTACGGTAGAGCTTACCATTGAGCTCACTCACCAGCTTGGATATGTAGCGCACCCGCACCCCTTTCGAGGTCAGGGAGCTTATCAGATGGGTTAATGAACGTTGTGCGCTTTGGAGTTCATCGATACTGACAGCACGATCGATCGACGCGGCGATCAGATGGGTATGGTTCGCAAAATGGCTCAACAAATCGAGTTGTTCCAAAATTCCGACGATTTTTTCCCCCTCGACAACTACCAGCCTCATGATGCCGTGTTTCGTAAAAAGGAGTAATGCGTTGAATAAAAAGTCACTCCGCTCGATCGTAATGAGGCCATATGTCGCAATCTCGCCGATAGCGTCCTCGGTACTTTTACCGACCAAGAGGACCCGTTCGCGCAAGTTGCTATCGGTCACGATCCCCATGCGGCTCTCGTCTTTGACCAAAATCACTTTACTATTTTTCCGCACCATCAGCTCAAGTGACTCTTTGATGGACTGTGACGCATTGACAATACACGGACTATGCAAATAAATCTCATCAACACGGGAGACCATGAAAGGGGTCAGCTCGTTTTGGTGCTGACGCTCTTTTAGCTGTTGATGCTTGGTGATGAAGTCTTGCATAAAATAGTTTTGAAATGACTCAACGTCTTGAAGAAGATTTAAAAAAGATTCTTTGGGGAGTTCGTAACAGATGAGATCTTCGGCGACACTGAAGGTGCTTTGGGTATTTCCGTATATCAGGGAGTTGGCGTCAAAGCTGTCGCGCTCCCCGTATACATTTTGAAGTTCGCCATCTATCGTCTCATTGACGACCCCTTTGATGATGATGGTAAGTGACTCTGCCCGAACCCTCGGAGCGATCAAGACCGTCTCTTTTGGGTAATAGGCGATGTCCATCTGCGTCATAAGCTGCTCGATCATCCTATCCTCCAAAAGATCGAAAGGATGGATCGACATCAATAGCGCTTTTTGGTCAAACAAACTCATAGTTTAATGCTCCGATGCGCCCTCAGCACCGATACCCGTCTGAGAACGGATGTATTGCGCTTCAAATGCCTCTTTCTCTTGTTTGGCCGATTCGCTCTTGTCGGTGATCGAGAAAAACCAGATTCCGATAAACGCCGCACTTACAGAGAAAAGAGCCGGATACTTATAAGGGAAAATTGCTTCCGCATTTTTAAGTACGTCAACCCATACGGTAGGACCTAGGATAACCAATACGGCCGCTGTAAGAAGACCCAATGATCCGCCGAGCAATGCACCGCGAGTAGTGAGTTTTGACCAGTACATAGAGAGGAATAAAATCGGGAAGTTCGCACTTGCCGCGATCGCAAATGCGAGTCCCACCATGAACGCGATATTTTGGTCTTCAAAGGTGATCCCCAAGAAGATCGCGATAATTCCCAACACAACCGTCGCTACTTTAGAGACTTTCATCTCCATCAACCCGTCCGTCTTACCCTTGCGGATAACGCTGGCATAAAGGTCATGCGAAATTGCCGAAGCACCCGCTAATGTAAGCCCTGAAACAACCGCAAGGATTGTCGCAAACGCTACCGCCGAAATAAATCCGAGGAAGAAATCGCCGCCCACTGCGTGTGAAAGGTGTATCGCCGCCATATTATCGCCGCCTAAAATCGGAGAACCGCCGTCAATCGCTTGTTTCGCAAGGTCAAGATATTGCGGGTTGTTGAACACCATGACGATTGCACCGAAACCGATGATAAACGTCAAAATATAGAAATACCCGATAAATCCGGTCGCATAAAAAACCGATTTGCGTGCCTCTTTCGCATCGCTGACGGTGAAAAAGCGCATCAAGATGTGGGGAAGTCCCGCCGTACCGAACATCAGTGCGACACCGAGTGAAATCGCCGAAATCGGATCACTGATTAACGCACCCGGCTCCATGATAGTCAAATCTTTCATTTGTACCGCGGTTGCAAATAACGTCTCGAAATTGAAGTTATAGTGCGCCATAACGGCAATTGCCATAAACGTCGCCCCTGAGAGCAACAAGAAGGCTTTGATAATCTGTACCCATGTCGTCGCGAGCATACCGCCGAACGTCACATAGAGGATCATCAATACCCCGACCAAAACAACCGCGATTTCATAATCTAGACCGAATAGGAGCTGAATCAATTTACCGGCACCCACCATTTGGGCGATCAGATACAAAATAACCGTTGCGATCGATCCGAACGCCGCCAATGTGCGAATCGGAGTTTGTTTCAAACGGTACGACGCTACATCGGCAAACGTATATTTACCGAGATTACGGAGTCGTTCCGCCACCATGAACAAAATGATCGGCCAACCGACCAAAAAACCGATCGAATAGATCAGACCGTCATACCCTTTGGAGTAAACCAAAGCCGAAATTCCCAAAAACGACGCCGCAGACATATAGTCCCCGGCAATTGCCATACCGTTTTGAAAACCGGTAATTCCGCCGCCGGCGGTGTAAAAGTCTTTCGCCGTTTTTGTCCGTTTTGCCGCCCAATAGGTGATCCCCAAGGTCGCCCCGACAAAGATCACAAACATGATAATCGCCGACATATTCAACGGTTGTTTTTCAACCGCACCGGTAAGAGCCTCTCCGGCAAAGATTCCTGCCGATGCGAGTAATAAAAATAATAATGCCCTCATCACGCCTCCTTTGCTTTTTCTTTGATACGGCGGGTGAGCTCATCAAACTCGCCATTCGCCCGTCGCACGTAAATCCCGGTGAGGATAAATGCACTGAGGATAACCCCAACACCGATAGGAATTCCTATCGTCGTGACGGAACCTTTAAAAAGCGGTGTTCCCAAAAATGAAGGGTCAAACGCGATGACCAATACAAATCCGAAATAAATCACCAACATGATAATGGTCAAAATCCATGCGAAACGGCTCCGTTCGCTGACCAGACGGATATAATCGGGATCGTTTTTAATGCGATCTACTAATGCTTGTTTCATGTTCAAACTCCTTTAAAAGTTGTAATTGGCGATAACGCGGTATTCGTCCCAATCCATATTGCCGGCTGCTGTCTCTTTGTACTCACGAGGAAAGTTTCCACGAAAACGCAATTGCAAATTTTTAATCGCTTGCGGATTGTATAGGATATCAAATCCTGCTTCACTTGCCGTTGTTTGATATCCTGACGTAGAATATCCGTTCAACCCATCCATATCAAATTCGACATAGTATACACCCGTATTCAGATTCATTCCGTAATCTTTCCAGTCGTACGCAGCCGCGACCTTCCATGCATCGGTTCCCGCCATAAACTGATGGCGCGTCACCATCCCCTGTGTATATGCCGGCATTCCGCCCCATGGGGTGATCGTTCCGCCGTTGATTGCAGCAGCCGCATCTTTGCTGTTGTGCGAAACGGCACCATACAGATCAAAATTGGCTACTTTCATCCCCGCTTTGGCTCCGATAAAATCACTCTTAATAGTAGCCAGTTTATTCGTTGAAGTAGAAACACTGTTAGAACCGACATCTCTTTCATTGATCCACTGCGCCGCGACATAAGGGGCGATACCGTTCTTGTAGGACCATCCGTAATTGGCTTCGGCATAGATGGCATTGAGCATATCGTGGGCATAATAATCCCACAGCTGAAGTTTCAAGCCAGGAACCCCTGAATAGAGGGCAGCAGCAACACTCACTCCGCCGGTATTCTCCCCGATTGCGTAGGTTCCCATATCGACAAATTCACCTACATAGTTTTTGGAATCAACCATCGAATACCCTGAGGTAACACTTAACACTTTATCCGCGTCTGAACCTGCTCCATTATAAGCACGTCCAAACGTCCCTTGCGCAAATTTAGTGATATGTCCTGCGATCAGCGTCGTATCTTTAATATCGGTGTTGCTCAGAACATACGCTTCAAACAAGTTGGGCAGCATCCGTGCATCATCACTTCCCGCCATCGGGGTATCGAGTTTTTGTCGTCCCCCTTTGAAAGTCGTGTTGCCATTTTTGTATTGAAGATACGCTTCACCCAAATACGTAATCGATTCATTGTCTTTGCCGAGCAAAGTAGGATCAACTTCCGGATTTGTCGCTTTGTTATCACGAATCATCAATCCATTCGTGGTATAAAAAGCCGCACCCAGATTCAATCCGTTCCATGCACCCGTTTCGTATTTCAGATATCCGCCGATGGCCGTAGCATCGCGGTGGGTAGAAACAAGTCCGGAATAATCACGGTCAACGTAAAAAGCGCGGATCTGCCCGCTTGCTTTTCCCTCTTTAAACATGCTTGCCAAATCATCGGCTGCCGATGCGTTCAATACGAATACTGACGCTAAGAGTGAAAGACGCAATGTATGTCTCATTCGGACTCCTTCAAGTTTATTACACCATCATCATAGAAACCAAACGTAGCATGAACGTAGCATTTAATACATTAGAAAAATTAATGGGTATAAATCAGGATAGAAAAAAATAAATGGGTAAAAAAGTAACGTTACATGGAGCGCGGAATATCGATCATGTACCCTAATGCGCGGATATTCTGGATAAAGTCTTCTTTCAAACTTTTTTTCAGACGGCTCACTTCCGCACGGATCGTCGCGTTATCAACGTATTCATCATCCCATATATAGGAGCGGAATTGGTCGAAATCGACTACCCTCCCCCGATTACGGGCCAGCAGATCGATGATTTGAAGTTGCCGTTTCGAAAGCGGTTGTCGTACATTGTCGCACAGAAGCGTCGAGATCGAAGCGTCGTACGCATAGCTTTTAGAGAGGCGCGTATGACTTTGGGGAAGGGTACAGCTTTGCATGACTTTATCGATGCGCAACGAGAGCTCTTTGAGATGAAACGGTTTTTTAAGATAGTCAAAGCACCCCAAATCATACGCGCGGCTAATCCCCTCTATATCGACAAGCGCACTGATGTAAAGTGCCGGAGGACGGATTTTCAGTGCATGCAATTGCTCGAGGAGATCCAATCCGTCGATTCCGGGGACATTAATATCGAGTATCAGCAAATCGAAAGTCTCCGATTTTATATGCGCCAAGGCATCGTTACCGTCATAGCACGCCAAAACACGATGCCCTAACGCCACCAGATACTCTTCGATTGCTTCACTCAGCATCCGCTCATCTTCCAGTAAAAGGATCTTCACGCATTCCCCTCTTTTTTAAACCGATATTCAAAGCGGGTGGAATTGTCATTGGATTCGATTTCTATTTTAACGTCCTCTTCATCACAAATCGATTTCACCAAACTAAGACCCAGTCCAAATCCGTCTGTTTTTTTCCGTTCCCTATAGTATGCCTCAAAAATCTTTTGCTCATCATGTATTTTTTGAGAACGGCTCTCAATCCAAAACAGACACTCTGTGATGGTGCACTCTACCCCCACACGGATCTGCTCTCCGTTTTTTGTGTATTTAATCGCATTGGTCAGATTGTTATCGATAACACGCTGGAGCTTCGTCTCGTTAAAATAGACCCAAGCAGGAAAATCGGCTTTTTCGTACTGAAAGGAGAGGTTCGAAAAATGGGCCACCTCATCGAAAAATTCGAGCCGTTTTTCGACGTATTCCCCCAAATCGATCCCTTTTTTAGGATAGTCGATTTGATCTTTTTTGACCAGATAGCTCAGATCATCGTAAATCGTAAAGATATTTTTGACCGCCGCTTCGATTTTAGCCAAATACCGATTTCG
>JAUXSZ010000017.1 GCA_030679635.1 Sulfuricurvum sp.
ATTGTCCATCCGGTAGAGATGGAGCAAAAGAGCGAACTTCTGGCGTATCTGATCGGTTCCAACAACTATCCTCAAGTGCTCGTATTTACACGAACCAAGCTGGCTGCCGATGAAGTGAGTACCTATTTGCGAGAGAGCGGATTGGAATGTGCGACGATTCATGGAGATAAAAAGCATGGTGCGCGCGATAAAGCACTCCGTGATTTTAGATCGGGTGAAATCAAAATTTTGGTTGCAACGGATATCGCGGCGCGTGGACTTGATATCGAGGATCTCGGTGTGGTTATCAATTATGATATCCCACACGTCAGCAGCGATTATATCCACCGTATTGGACGAACCGGGCGTGCAGGCAAAGAGGGTGTAGCGATCACTCTTCTGTCGTCAAAAGAGCATATTTCATGGAGAAAAATTGAAACAATGCTGGGGAAAAAACCGGAACAGGTTATTGTTGAAGGATTTATACCGCCAGCAGCGCTTGAAGGTAAAAAAACTCATGGTAAAAGCATGAGTAAAGATGGTGAGAAAAAAGGGAAAACTGCCGGAGCATTTGGTAACAAACGTAAAAAAGAGCCCGTTGCCCGAAAGTTCGTAGGTAAACGAGGTCCAAGATCAGCTCGCGAAGAGCCGATTGTTGAGAAGAAATCTGCTCCAAAAAAATGGGGCAAGAAAAAATAGTCAATTTATCCGACTGTCGCTTTTTCGTTGTGGACGGCTAAAATAGTTATAAAATCCTGTTCCAACAATTAAGAGTGTAACGCCGACGATGAGATAGAATGCATTGATGATTTTACTGTAATCATCGAGGACAATTTTAAAAACGACCATCAACGATTCAATCGAGAGCGCAATAATGATGGACGTTAGAAATTTACTTAAAATTTTGCTTTGAATTTCATTTGCAGGATCAAGGGTCTTGAAAAGGACTTCGTTTTCGATCATTGTTTTTGAAAGATCGTAAATCGCCAATCCGATTGTAATGGAGATAACCGAAGTAAAAATTTCATGAAGTATCTGATTGCTGTTAAAAGATAGTATTACGACTCTCCCAAAGATAAACCCTCCATACAAAATTAAGAATACCGAAACCAACCCCAGTAATAAACTACCGCCACCCATTACTACTTTATTGACTTTGTCAAATAGGCTGTTATACTCGATTAACCGGAGTTCTTCGAGAAGTTTGAGCATATCAAAATCGACAACGATAAAGTGATCCTCTTCTTGCTTGATAGCCGTTATCGAGGGCATTCCGGTAATATTGTGCAAATACGGATTGGTAATATAGATGGGTTCTTTGTCAAATAATAACCCTTGAAAATAAAAGGTTTTATTTTTTCCGATTCGATTGCTATCAGAATATCTTCGCCCGTAATCAGGGGTTATTTGTATAAAATCACGGCTGATTGCATAGATAACCTCGGCTGCTTTTTCTGTTTCAAAAAATCGTTGTAGGTTTTTTGCTTCCAACGTAGTTGCTGTAAAATTTTGAAGAGTATTCCTAAGAAAGAATTGAACACTGTTTTTATTTTCGGTGTAAAGAGCGATAAGCCGTTTCATAACATCTCCTTTCATAGAGAGTAATAAACTGTTTCTATTTTTACTCCAAATAAGCTAAAAAAGGATGATGATAGATTGATTAGTATAATATTTTAAAATAATTATCCTAAAGGGATCAATATGGGATTGAATGCCTTTGATGAGAGTACTGCTTTGCCTCCTACTTTTAACGCACTCGCTTCTTGAGCGCTTGCGACGGCTTTTATAATACTATTTCCAGCTAAAAGCGTTATTACATAAACTGGCTGATCATATTCAATAGAGAGAATGTCTCCGATCAGTTGCACTTTTCCACTCAACGTTTTAGGGCTAAAAAATTCCATTGGACTGCAGGTACGGATGATTTTTCCCGATTCGATCGCGGCCAGACGATCAGAGAGCTTTACGGTTTCGGCGATGTCATGACTCACGAGCAGGGTTGTGACCCCTAAGCGTGTATGAATGAGAGAAAGTGAATCTTGGAGTTTATGGCGCATGGTACTGTCCAGCGCGGAGAGGGGTTCATCAAGCAAGAGTATCTTGGGATGGCGTACCAATGCTCTGGCTAAAGCGACGCGCTGTTTCTGTCCGCCGGAGAGTGTTGAGGGGAGGCGATCAGAAAGAGCGGTAAGCTCAACGAGTTCTATCAGTTCATCTACGTTATGGCGTTGTTCGGTTGTTTCGGCAGCAAAGAGGAGATTCTCGCGTACGCTCATGGTCGGGAAGAGGGCATAGTCTTGGAAGACAAAGCCGATACTGCGCTTTTGGGGCGGTAGGTTGATCTTTTTAGCGCTGTCAAACCACACCTCACCGTCCACCTCTATTTTTCCGCTGTCGGGTTTCTCCAGCCCTGCGATCATCCGTAATAAGGTTGTTTTACCCGCACCTGAGGGGCCGAAGAGGGTGAGAAATTCTCCGTCATTGATGGTGAGTTCGAAATGGGCATTGAGAGGCCCCTCGGCGGTATCGAGATGCTTCGTAATATTAATATATATCATTGAATCCCCCGAAGTGATTTTTTATTGAGAGTGTAGACGAGGAGGAGTATTGCGAAGGTTACTGCGAAGAGGGTGAGGGCGTATTGGTGTGCCATGGCATAGTTGAGCGATTCGACCTCGTCATAGATCGCGATAGAGGCGACACGGGTTTCGCCGGGGATATTTCCGCCGATCATCAGGATAACACCGAATTCCCCTACGGTATGGGCAAACGCGAGGACGATGCCTGAGATGAGACCGTGGCGGATAGAGGGGAGGATAACCCGTATCATTGTCTCCAGCTTCGATTTCCCCAGAGTATAAGATGCTTCAAAAATGGAGCGGTGAACTTGAGAAAGTGCCGACTGGATCGGATGGACCATAAAGGGCAAGCTAAAGAGAACAGAGCCGATCACCAGCCCCTCAAAACTAAACGCCAAGCGGATACCATGCTCGTTTAGAAAACTGCCGATTGCGGAAGCGGGGCTAAATGCGAGCAGGAGATAAAACCCAAGTACCGAAGGAGGCAACACGAGAGGCATAGAAACGATGGTTTCGATGACACTTTTGAATCGCATTTTGCTAAAGACCAAAAACGCGGCAAGAGGGATTCCGATGAGAAGCAGTATCAGCGTCGTAATGGCAGCGAGTTTGAACGTTAGAACCATCGTCGCTAAAAATTCAGATTCCATCATGCCCCCTAAGAAGAGATATCTCACTGGGTTGAACCATCCAGCTTACGGTATCCCCCTCTAAAATATTAAGAGTATCAAAGGTTACGGTTGGAACCAGAGCAGTTACCGTTGCCTCTTGATAGTTTACAATCACCTCTGAAAGAACAATCCCCTTTTTTATCTCATGAATGGTTCCCTGCAAGAGGTTTGCGGTGGTAGGGGTAAACACTTTAGAGAGGATAACTTCGGTCTCTTTGAATGCCAATGTGACGCTTGTATGGAGTAAATCTTCTACGTTTGAGGCTTCAGCGAGGAGGAGGTGAAACAAATCGTCTCCGACGGCTACGCATATGGAGGAGAGATGCTCGGAAGTCGTGAGGGCGGTGATGGTAGCGCTTAGGGTGTTCATAAATCAGACCTTATTTAAGCGCAAAGCCGTATTTTTTCATGATAGCATCTGCTTGGGGTGATTCAAAAACTGAAATAAAAGCGCGAGCTGCTTTATTGTTCTCACCTCGCTTGAGTAGCGCATATCCTTGGAGTATATCTGGATGAGTTTTAGCATCAATCAAACCGAAATTCATCTCTTCAGCGATGATCGGGGCTTTTGCGATAGAGATTGCGATGATTCCGACATCTGCTGCACCTGTTTGGACGTATTGGGTTGCTTGTGAGATGTTTTCACCCATAACAAATTTATGTTTTACTTTGTCGTATAGTCCAAGTGTTTTGAGTGCAGCGACAGCAGCTTGACCATAGGGAGCATGTTCAGGATTGGCTATGGCTATTTTTTTGATTTTATCCGTTGCTAAAATTGAGAGATTATTGACGGAAATATTAGTTGATTTTAGTGACATAAGACCGACACGACCCAATGCGTATGGTTTTACATTACCAACTGCAAATCCTTTTTCTTTCAGTTCTTTAGGATAATTCATATCGGCAGCAAAATAAGCATCATAGGGCGCACCGTTTTGAATTTGCGTCAATGCTTTACCGCTTGAGCCAAACTGAAAATTAACGGTTTCATTGGGATATTTTTTTTCACATAGGATTTTTATCTCTTTAAACGCATACTGAAGATCCGACGCGGCGGCAATGTTAGCAGTGTCGGCAAAGACAAATGAAACTGTTGCAACGAGTGAGAGGAGAAGAGTAGAGAACTTCATGACAATTCCTTAATATCTATTTTGATATAACGATAAACCAAGCTATGCAAAAACGGTTCATAGAAAAATACGACATTTACGTTATGTTTTGTAAGATATAACGAATTATAGAAAAATAAACTTAAAAAAAGCTACAGACACGTTAGAGTCCGATAATAATATGCAATGGTGAAATAAGGGTGTAAGCGGTCATACCGACTTCCAAATTACGGAGGCAATCCTGTTTTTCAAGTGCGATGAGAAGTGTTCCTCCGTTCAATCGTAGTGCGATTTCGATATTATCCCCCGAGGATTCCAACGATTCGATTGTGCCTGAGAGGACATTATCGGTTGTGTCGG